>DATKLB010000272.1:0-8673 GCA_035542615.1 Spirochaetia bacterium
GGCGTGCGCTTTTCCGCGATCTTCAGCAGGTGCTGGTTCGGGATCGTGATGAGGGTATCGACCTCCTGGCGCAATTTTGCTATGCCCTCTTCGGCGAGCTGCATCTTCCGTTTGCCCTCGAAGTCGAAAGGTTTGGTAACCACGGCCACGGTGAGCGCACCGAGCTGCCGCGCCACCTTGGCGACAATGGGAGCCGCGCCGGTGCCCGTGCCGCCGCCCATGCCGGCCGTGATGAACACCATGTCGGCGCCCTTCAACAGCGTCGTGAGTCTTTCCTGGTCCTCGAGGGCCGCTTTCTCCCCGATCTCCGGTATCCCGCCGGCCCCAAGACCTCCGGTGAGCTTCGTCCCGATTGCGACCCGGGTCTCTGCGTTTGAGCTGTGGAGCGCCTGCTGGTCGGTGTTGACCGCAACGAAAGAGACATTTTTCAATCCCATGGCGATCATCCGGTTGACGGCATTGCTGCCGCCCCCGCCCACGCCGACGACTTTGATGATCGTCGGGCTGACTCCCTTCGTGTCGAAAAGCTCGATGTTCATGTCCCCCTCCCCTAGACATGGATGTCGGAGGGCGGCGGAGGCCATGGATGGCCGAGAGCCGCCCCCCAGCATGGATGTCGGAGGGCGGCGGAGGCCTCCGCACGGCCTGGCGCGGCGAAGCCGCGGAGAAGCCGTGCTAGGGCCGAGAGCCGCCCCCGAGCACGCGTTCTATCTCATCAGAAAAAGTCCTTGAACCAGGATTTCATCCTCTCCCAGACGCTCGTGAACGTGCTTTCGCTCGAGCTCGTGTCAAAGCCCTCGCTGCCTTCACGGGACGCGCCGAAAAGGACCAGTCCCACGCCCGTGGCGAACATTGGGTCACAGTATTCCTCCACGAGCCCGCCCACCTTCACGGGATAGCCGACGCGCGCAGGCAGGCCGAATATTTCGGACGCCAGCTCTCCCGCGCCGGCAAGCAGCGAACCGCCTCCCGTGAGCACGACCCCGCCGCCCAGCAGATGCAGGTACCCTTTCTTCTCGATCTGCTCCTTTACCATGCCCAGGATTTCCGCCATCCGCGGCTGGATGATATCCGCCATCGCTCGCCGTCCGACCTTTCGCGGAGGCCTCCCGCCGACGCCGGGAATCACGACCTCGGAATCCTCCAGCACCGAGGGAGCATAGCAGTTGCCGTGTTCCTTCTTGATTTTCTCCGCGACCTCCAGAGGCGTCTTGAGCATGATGGACAGATCGCTCGTCACCTGCTCCCCGCCGATGGAGAGGACCTCCGTGTGGTATGGCGCTCCTTCGAGGTGCACGAGCACGTCGGTCGTGCCTCCTCCCAGGTCGATGAGGAGCACGCCCAGCTCCCTCTCGTCCGCGGTGAGCACGGCCTTCGAGGAGGCCAGCGGCTCCAGCACGATGTCGTTGACCTTGAAGCCGGCCCTGTTGACACACTTCACGATGTTCTGGGCGGAAGTGACTGCGCCGGTGATGATGTGCGCTTCGGCCTCCAGCCGAACGCCCACCATTCCCACCGGGTTCTTGATACCGCCCTGCTGATCGACAATGAACTCCTGGGGTATGACATGCAGGACCTCGCGGTCCATCGGGATCACGATGGCCTTCGCCGCGTCGATGACCCGGTCCACGTCCTCCTTGGCGATCTCGCGGTCCTTGCCGGTCACTGCGACGACGCCGCGGGAATTGATTCCTTCGATGTGACCTCCGGCGACACCGGTGTACACTCCGTGCACCTCACGGCCCGACATGAGCTCAGCCGACTCGATGGCGTTCTGGATGGACTTCACGGTGGACTCGATGTTGATCACGACGCCGCGGCGCAGCCCGCGCGACGGAGTGGTGCCGACGCCGATGATCTCCAGCTGTCCTGTCTCATTGAACTCGCCGATGATGGCACAGACCTTCGTCGTGCCGATGTCCAGTCCGACGATGAGCTCCTCGCCTGCCACCGCCCTTACCCCCCCTTCAGTCGGTACACCACGTCACCGCCCCGGAAGTCGAGCTCCTGAATATTCTGTAAAACCCCCTGGTTCGACAAGAGGTCCAGGACCATGAGGGAGTACCTGAGAAGGCTTTCATCGATCGTGCCGGCTGCGAGGACGGGCACGGTCGAGGTGGTCAGGTAGATCCGGAGGTCATACCTCGCGTCGGCGGCCGTGGGCGCACGGGAAACGATTTTCACCTCCGACACCAGGTGTGCGAGAGACGGGGATTTCTCCCGGAGCGTTCGCAACTGCGCGAACAACGGAACGTACGCGCCGGGCAACTGCTCGCCCAGGGAGGCGTCTCCCGGAGGAAGTCCCGAAACGACCGGGAGATCGATTTCGGCGCTCGCCGAGCAGACCTTGAAGACGATCCCCTCGTCATCGACAAGGACCGGAAGGCTTCTCCCGCCGGCGTCGGCCAGCACGAGTGCCACCGGTTTCCTGCCCCAGACTGTCATTCGAACAGTGTCGGGAAAGATTTTTTCTACGCTGGCCTTGCGGACCAGCGGATATGCCTCCAGACGTTTGCGGACCGCATCTGCGGAAAGGGAATGCCAGTACGTTGTTCCCTGCAGCCCCGAGATCGCCAGCACCTCGTCCTCGGAAAGAGAGAGGTCGCTGGTCAGCACGACGTGGCGGATCGTGATGAGGGGAAGCGCGGCGTAGCGGGCAAGAAGGAAGAGCGCACAGGCCGCCGCGAGGCAGAGCAGGACCGGCCGCGCGACTCTTCCCGAGACGGACCGCGTGCGGCCGTATCCGGCCTCTGAAGGGCCCCCCGCCCTCTCCCGAAAAGCGAAAACGTTAGACACGGGACGTCCTCCGGGAAAGATTCACGAGCAGACCGCACATGATGAGCGTGACGAACAGGGACGAGCCGCCGGCCGAGAAAAAGGGCAGCGTCACTCCGGTGGTCGGAACGAGCCCGACCGCCACGGCCATGTTCAGAAGAGCCTGCAGGGAGATCGCCGCGGTGACACCGAACGCCGCGTAGGAGGTGAAACTATCCTCCGCCCGCACACTGACCTGGAAGCCCCGCCACGCGAGAAGCGCGAAGAGCAGCAGCACGAAGACGGCTCCCAGCAGACCGGTCTCTTCTCCGACGATGGTGTAGATGAAATCCGAATGCGACATGGGAAGGGGTCCGAGCTTTGCAACGCTTCGGCCCAGCCCTCTTCCCCAGAAACCGCCGCTGACGAGGGCCGCCTTCGCGTTGACGAGCTGGTAGCCCGTGCCCGAGCGGTAGGACGAGAGATCGAAATACGCCAGAAGTCGCTGGACGCGATGCTCCCGCGTGAAAAGAAGGAGGAATCCGAGCGTTCCCGTGAACAGTGTAACGAGCAGAAAGTGCACCGTGCTGACCCGCGCGATGAAGAGCATGGAAAGACCCGTGACCACGATGAAAATGGCGGTCGAATAATCGTTTTGGAGCAGGATGATACCGGCGAACAGGAAGACGATGACAAAAGGAGGAATCAGCGCGTTCAGCGTCGGGCCCTCGGATTCCTCGCGCCGGGCGAAATACGAGGCCAGGTAGAGGATGAGGGTGACCTTCACCATTTCCGAGGGCTGAATCGACAATCCAAAGAGGTTGATCCACCTGCGTGACCCGAGCACGCGCGCGCCGAGACCTGGCAGAAACGGCAGAAGCGCGAGAGCAAGGGTGGCCAGCAGGATCAGGGGAAGAGCGCGACGAAACAGCGCCATCGGCGTCAGGGAAACGATAAAAGCGGCAACGCCGCCGAGGGCCGCCCAGAGAAGCTGCCGCTTCACCAGATACAGAGGATCCTGGAAAGTCCGCGCGGAGAATGAATAGGAAGCAGAAAACAACAACGTGATCCCGATCCCGAGGATCGCGATCACCAGCATCACCAGAACGATGTCGCCCCGCTCTTTCTCGACTCGTTCCATCGCGTCTGCCTACTGAATCTTCAGTGTGGAGATCCCGAGAATGGCGAACAGCCCGCCCAGGATCCAGAGACGGGTCACGACCTTGCTCTCGGGCCATCCGCTGAGCTCGAAGTGGTGATGCAGCGGCGCCATTTTGAACACTCGCTTGCCTGTCAGCTTGAAAGCGACGACCTGTATGGCCACCGAAGCAGTCTCCAGCACGAAGACGCCTCCCAGCACCAGGACCAGGATTTCCTTCTTCAGCACGAGGGCGACGATTCCCATCACGCCTCCCAGGGAAAGCGCTCCCGTGTCGCCCATCCAGACATCCGCCGGGTGACAGTTGAACCACAGGAATCCGACTGACGCCCCCGTGACCGCGAGGCAGAACACCGCGAGCTCGCCAGTCCCTTTGACATACGGAATCTGCAGATACGCGGCGAAGTCCGGACGGCCCGTTACATATGCGAGGATGGCAAGAGCGAGGCACACCATGATGATGAGTCCTGTTGCAAGGCCGTCCAGCCCATCCGTTAGGTTGACAGCGTTGGAATAGCCGACCATCAGGATCACGGCGAAAGGTATATAGAACCAGGAAAGGTCCAGGACCGCGCGCTTGAGAAAGGGGACGTAGAGCAAGGTCGTGTTCTCACCCCTTTGGAGGTAGAGGACGATGACGATGACGGCGGAAATCACAAACTGTCCACCGAACTTCACGCTCGCGCTGATGCCGCGTTTCCTGCCGGACATCTTCAGGAGGTCATCGAAAAAACCGATTGCGCCAAACCCGAGCGCACCGAGCAGGAGCAGCCACGCGTACACGCTCGACAGGTCCTGCCAGAGCAGGACGGAGATGACGAACGAGAGAATGATCAGTACGCCGCCCATGGTCGGCGTTCCAGCCTTGGCCTTGTGGGTCTGCGGCGTGTCTTCCCGGGCGGACCAGCTCGTCGTGATCGCGCGAAGGCGTGCGATAACCCAGGGTCCGAAGAGAAACGATATCAGCAGGGCGGTTATCGCCGCATAGGCCGCGCGGAAAGTCAGGTACTGAAAGATATTGAAGAAAGACAGGTGTCCGCGCAGCGCGAAAAGAAACTTAAGCACCTGTTTCTCCTCCCCGTGGCGCCCTCGGAGCTTCGTCGACGAGGAACGGCAGCAGCCGTTCCATCTCGAGCCCTCTCGATCCTTTCAGGAGAACCAGGTCCCCCTCGACGGTACGCGCGGCCAGCTCGTCTCCCAGTCCTGCGAGCTCCGGGAACCAGCGCGTTCGCGGAGCCATCACCGAGCCGGCCAGCGCTTTCCACGCCTGTTCCATTTCGGCCCCGAGCAGGTACACCAGGTCATAGCGGGAATCTCGCAGCCTTTCCCCCAGGGCGCGGTGCGCCTCTGGCGTCCCGGCCCCCAGCTCCCGCATACCGCCCAGAACGACGATCTTTCTGCCTTTCCACGGCACGTCCGAAATACAGGAGAGCGCCTGCCCCAGGGAGTCGGGATTGGCGTTGTAGCAGTCCACGATCACCGTGACGGGACCGCGAAGAATCTGGGATCGCCCGAACAGCGGGGTGACAGCCTCGAGGCCGTCGCGAATCACCGCGCTCGGGACTCCCAGCTCGCGCGCCACGGAGATGGCACCCAGGGCGTTGGCGAGATTGTGAGGACCGAAGAGCGGGAAGCGGATCCGGAACCCCTCCCAGTGGATGAGTGTTCCACCCAGTCCCTGGTTCTCGCTCCCCCGGTATCCCCCGGTGCTCCTCGGCCCAAAGAGAATGATCTTCCCCTTGACTCCCTCCGAGAGGAAGTCCAGGAACCTCTCGTCCTCGGGGAGAAAGGCGACCTGGCGTTCGTCAAAATAGGCAAAGATCCTTTTCTTTTCCTTCGCGATCTCCTCCTGAGAGCCCAGCAATCCGATGTGCGCCGTGCCGATGTTCGTAAGCAGCGCCATGTCGGGCCGGACAATGTCGGCAAGCACGTCCATTTCTCCCCGGTGATTCATCCCCATTTCGAACACGGCAAAGGTGTGCCCGTGCTCGACAGCGAAGCACGCCAGGGGCAGCCCGATCTCGGAGTTCAGGTTCCCCTCGTTCACCGCGGTCGGCGCTGCGCGGGTCAGGATGGAGCCGAGGATCTCCTTCGTGGTCGTCTTGCCGCTGGAACCCGTGATTCCCACGCGTCTCACCGCGGGAAGCGTGCGCATGCGGAAGCGGGCCAGATCCTGCAGCGCCTTGAGTGTGTCAGGAACCGCGATGACCGCGGGGCCCCGTCCTGCGGGCAGCCCTTTCCAGTGGCTCGCCCTCCGCTCGACCTGCTGCTCGGAAACCAGAAACGCTGCGGCTTCTGCCGCGGCGGCCTCGCCGAGGAACTCGTGGCCGTTGGTCCTCTCCCCCGGCAACGCGACAAAGAGAAACCCCCTGCCGACGCGGCGGGAGTCGACGGAAACGCCGGTAAGGGAAACCTCCTCGGAGGGCATGCGGACGATCCTTCCCCCCGTCACCTGCGCGGCATCGTGCACGGTGAACAGCTTTGCCGAAGCACCGGTCTGGGTCACTGGGCTGATCCCCTGTCAGTCGTTCCACGGATCAGGACCCGGGTCACGTGCGCCGGGTCCACCGGGACGAGGTTGAAATCCTTCAGCGCTTTCTCCTCCACCCGCCCCGGCGACTGCTCGTAGCCAATCCGCGCAATCGCATCCCTGTTTGCTTCCAGCAGCTCCTGCTGCTGCTTTTCCAGCGCTGACACGGCGACGGACAGCTGGTCGTAGCGGTATCCCTGCCACGCGTTGAGAAACAACAGCCCGGGGACAATCAGGCCGAGAAATGCCAGGCGGTACCTCTTCATGAACCCTCCACCGGCGCCGGCCGCCGCTTCTCCGCGACGCGCAGCTTTGCGCTGCGGCTGGCCGGATTCCGGGTGATCTCTTCCGGCGACACCGCGATCGGCTTGGCCGTGACAAGGCGCAGCTCGCCTTTGCCCCCACATTGACAGATCGGCCATTCCGGAGGACATGTGCAGTCCCGGCTCTTGTCGCGGAAGAATCTCTTCACGATCCGGTCTTCCAGGGAATGGAACGTGATGACCCCGATCCTGCCTCCGGGCGCCAGCACTGTGAGAGCTTCCGCGAGCCCGTCTTCCAGTTGCTCGAGCTCGCGGTTCACGGCGATGCGCAGCGCCTGGAATGTGCGCGTCGCAGGGTGAATCCGCGGCCGTCGGCTCTGCGCGGGAACCGCGGATGCTACGATCCGGGCGAGCCGCGCGGCGCTCTCGATGGGCTCCTTCTCCCTCTCACGGACGATCCGCGACGCAATGGGTCTCGCGAACCTTTCCTCGCCGTAGCGGAAAAAAACCTCGGCGAGATCGCGCTGGTCCAGCGTGTTCACCATGTCCGCGGCCGTGGCCGATAGGTCCGAGCCCAGCCTCATGTCGAGCGACTCGTCCCTGTCAAAAGAGAACCCCCGGCCGCTCGCCTCGTAGTGGAACCGCGAGATACCGAGGTCCATGAGGATGAGGTCAGCGTTGCGCTCCTCATCGTACTCGGCGAAAAACCGGCTGAACCACTCGTTTACGAGTCGCACACGGTCCGCGTAGGCCGCGAGTCTCTGCCGGGCGACCTCGAGGATCGACGAATCCGCATCGACGCCTATCAGGACCAGGTCTGGGTACTTGACGAGGAATGCCTCGGCGTGACCGCCTTCCCCGATGGTCGCGTCCACCATGAGCGCTCCTCTGTGGATCGGAACCAGGTGGGCCAGGACCTCCTGAAGCAGAACCGGCTCGTGCACGATCACAGGGAAACCTTCGCCCCGAGCTCCTCGGCGGCTTCCTTGAACTTCGCTTCGTTCTCCTGGAGATACGCCTGGTACGAGGTCTCCGACCAGACCTCCATGTATTTCTTCAGACCGAGAATGAGGCATTCCTTCTTGAGTTCCGCATATTCCCGCAAGGTTGAGGGTATGACGATTCTGCCAGCCTTGTCGATTTCCGTTTCCTGGGCCGGGGCGATCAGCCGACGCTGAATGAGGCGCGCTTGCGACTGGAGCAGGGATGTCGATCCCACGAGATTCTCCGAGAATATCTTCCATTCTTCCGGTGGAAAGAGCCAGAGGCAGTTCTCCACTCCGCGCGTCAGGATGACGACGTTGCCCAGCACTTCCGTCCTCATCCGGGCTGGTATGAGCAATCTCGCCTTTTCATCCAGCGAACAGCGGAATTCCCCGGTTATCATGGCCTCTCCTACCACATTTTCCTAATTGTTCCCACTTTTTCCCACCTCCCGCGACAGATGATACCCCCAAAGATCCTGTTGTCAACCAGAGTCATGCCCGAAAAAATACTGATTTCAGAAAAAATTATCGGAACTATTTAACAGATGTTGAGTAGATGGCGCAAAATTGACGTTGGCTGGCCAGAGGGGATATTCTCATGCCGGGAGAACAACAGCGCGTGCCCCTTTACCGTGTCCATTTTAAATGGAAAGAAAAGGATGTAGAGCTCATGGCCAAGAGCCTTGACCTGACGCATCCGTACTTCGTGTCGATCAAGCACCTCGTGTTTCCGACGGAGCAGAAGCTGGTTATCAACCCGTCGGAAGAGGAAATCCGCCGCGTTTTCGGGCGTTCAGACCACCTTATGATCCCGTTTCAGACCGTGAGCCTGATCGAAGAGCTGCCGGAAAGTGCCGAAGGAAAGGTCATGCCGTTTCACCTCGCAAACGGGGACGAAAAAGAGTAGTCTCTGGAACCACGAAACAACGAGCGCATTGAACTTCCCTTGCGTTTTTGGCCGACTTTTGCACTATACTCCCT
>DATKLB010000273.1:0-9747 GCA_035542615.1 Spirochaetia bacterium
CCAACTACCTCAACTACACTAATAACGGACAGAATATCGGCCCGTCGATCCTGCCGAACTCGGATCGGATCGAAGTCGAGGCCCTCATCAGGCCCGTGTCGTGGGTTGATGTCAATGCGTTCAGCAGGTTCATAATTCACGGAAACCCGTCCGCGGGGCTAGGCCTCTCGCCGGGCGACGGGTCGCTCAATGACACAGGCATCGACTCAAGCGGCGGTGACACGTTCAAGCCCGACTACCCGCTGCCCCCGGGATACGGCTATCTGCGGTTCCTCACGCAGTCTGTTCTGGAAAAAGTCTTCCAGGCAGGCTTTGACACCGCGGCATATCTTGAGACGCCCATCGGCGAGGTGAAGGTCACTCTCTCCTACACCTTCGAGTATGTCCTCGACGGAAACGTCCCGGGAAGCGGTCCGGTGTCTGGCAACAACGCGATCAACAATTACCTCGGCCTCGGGGTGCAGCTCACCTACTAGCCCACCTATTGATCGGGCGCCAGCGCGCGGGTAGTGTGGCACAACATGCAGACAACGAGAGGCGTCATCATCACGGGAGCATCGTCGGGGATCGGGCTTGAATGCGCCAGGCGGCTTTCGAGCCGGGGATTCCACGTGTTCGCCGGCTTCCGGAAAGAGCCCGACGCCGCGCGGCTGGAAAGGCTTGCACCCGGCCACATCACACCGGTCAAGCTGGACGTGACGGATGCCGCCTCCATCAAGTCTGCGGTGAAAGCAATCGAAAAGTGCCCGAACGGCGTCGTTCCCTACGGCCTCGTCAACAACGCGGGAATCGTGATTGCAGGCCCGCTGGAGCTGCTCCCCATAGACGCCTTCCGGATGCAGATCGATGTGAACCTCATCGGGCAGCTTGCCGTCAGCCAGGCGTTTATCCCGCTGCTCAGGTCGCATCACGGCCGGATCATTCTCATGGGCTCAATCCTGGGCCGGTTCGCCCTCCCCGCCCTGGGCGCCTACTCGTGCTCGAAGTTCGCGCTGGAGGCCATGGCAGAGGCACTCAGCATGGAGCTTGCCGGAACGGGCGTTTCAGTTTCCCTGATCGCCCCAGGCAACATTGAATCTCCCGTCTGGGAGAAATCGCTGAAGACTGCGCTGGACATAGCAGGAGACCTGTCGGGGAGGGATTGGGACCCCTATCGTGACGCGATCGAGCCGGCTATGGGTTACCTCACGCGGCTTCCCGAACGAGGCATCTCCGCAGAGAAGGTAGCTTTGGCCGTGGAAAGAGCCCTCACAAAGCGGACTCCGAAAAAGCGATATGCCGTGGGCCTCGATTCCGTCTTTCTCGGCCGCCTGCTGCCCGCGTTCCCGGCAGGCATGCGTCAGGCGATCCTTCGCCGCGTGGTGCTGCGGAGGTAGTCTTCTACAGCGGCCACGGCTGCGGTAACACCGTTTTCTGCCGTGATGGCCCTGGAAAGGTCCTTCGCACGAGTAAGCATGGAGCCGGTTTCCAGAACGGACCTGATTGCCTTCTCCAAGGACTCAACGGTCAGCTCCTTGCGCGGAATCGGTCCGGCTCCGATGCCCAGGTCAGCGACCCTTTTCCCCCAGAAGAATTGATCCGCGAAAAAAGGCACCACGATGCTGGGCGCCCCGGCCTTCAGGACCGCCGCGGTCGTGCCTGCCCCGCCATGATGGACGGCAAGGGAGACGCGGGGAAAAAGCCATTCGTGCGGCACAAAACCGATTGGCATCACGGATTTCGGCAGATCTTCGATGTGCAGGCCTCCCCACCCTGTGGAAAGGACGGCCCGCTGGCCCGTGCGTCGAAGCGTGTCGAGAATGACACGCGTCATGCCAGCCGGGTCCCCGCTGGTCATGCTCCCGAAGCCCACGTAGATCGGCGGAGACCCGTGAGTCATGAAATCCGCAAGTTGCGCCGCGGGCTGCCACTCCGTCGCTTCCTCCAGGAACCAGTACCCGCAGACCGCGCGTGTCCGGGGCCAGTTCGGCGGCGTCGGAATAACCGCGGGGCTGTAGCCGTAGAGAAAAGGCACGCCTTCTTTCTCGAGTCTCTTCAGGGGAGGAAGAATCGGCACCCTGTCGAGGCCCTGTGCTCTGTGAAAGTCGCCGAGGATCGAGCGGCTGAGCTGCCAGTAAAGATGCATCACCGCTGCGCCGCTGAGCCAGTTCACAGCGGGACCGAGCGACAAGCCAGGCGTCATTATCGAAGGAAATGCGCGCGTGGGATGCAGAGGATACAGGGCCGCCGGGATGCCGGGAACTCCGAGCGCTTCTGCAACCGAATAGCCGCACACGGTAAGGGGAAGGCTGAAGATGAGCGCCTCGCTGCCACTCGACGCGGCAAGCGCGTCGCGGGAAATCTGCGGATAGAGGTCCTGGGCCATCGCCCTTGCCCGGGTCAGAAATCGAATGTAACTGTCGGAGGAGCCAAGCCAGGATTTGCCGTCTGTGCCCTGGACGATTTCCATCGGATTGCCGGCAATCAGGGAAAAGCTCACTTCGCAACGCCTGGCCAGGTCACGAAACGTCTCGTGGCTCGCGAGCGTGACGGAATGACCCGCCTTCGCGAGACCGCCTGCCAGGGCAGCATACGGCTGCACGTCCCCGTGGGAACCGACCGCCAGGACCGCTATCCGCATTTTTCCTAAGCCTTACCCTATCCGAAACCGAGACAATGAATTATACTGCGATCCAAGGTACCTTAGTGGTAACGAAAGGCTTCGGTCAACAGGAGCAACCATGAGGATTGAATCCATCGGTGTCAGCGTGCCGTCGAGGAAGGTGACGAATGATGACATTCTGAAAATGCTCGAGGAGAAGAGCAACGGGATATCCCCCATCATCCTGAAATCTTACCAGCGGATGGTTCGCGCGCTGTTCGTCATAGCCGGCTCGGATGTCCGGTACGTGAGAGACTCTGACAAGGATGAAAAGGCGAGCACGTTCATCATCCAGGCGATGAAGATCGCCCTGGAGAAGGCAAACCTCACCACGGGCGATATTGACCTTCTTATCTACTGCGGCGTCGGCAAGGGATTCCTCGAGCCTGCCAATGGGTATTTTTACGCCCAAAAGATGGGCATGACCTGCTCCTGCTTCGACATCGTGGATGCGTGCATGAGCTGGACCAGGGCCCTCGAAGTCTCCTACGAGTTCTTCAGGAGTGGCCGCTACCGGCACGTCATGATCCTGAACGGGGAGTTCAACATCCAGCACGGCTTCCCCGACAACTTCAAGATCCACAGTCTCAGGCAGATCGAGTACACGTTCCCCACCTACACCATCGGTGAGGCCGCCACGGCGACCATCCTCAGCCCCTCCGAGGCCGAGTGGAAGTTCGCCTATAAATCCGTTCCGGCTCTTGCGGACCTGTGCACTATCCCGCTCGATGGATACGACAACTTCGTGGAGCCCAACAAGAGGATCGGAAAGAACGGCCTCTACAACTTCGTATCCTACGGCAAGGAGCTCTTCGACGCGGCCCGTCGCTACCTGGTGCCGCTCGTCAAGGAGCTTGTCGACGATCTCAGCGAGCCTGACATCTACTTCCCCCATGCGGCATCGGATGCCGCGTACCTCAGCGCAACCAAGGAACACGCGGTTCCCGAGGAAAAGATGTACGCAAAAGTGTTCCCGAACTACGGCAATATCGTGTCTGCCAGCATCCCTGTGGGGATGGACATGGCGCTCAGGGAAGGCAAGCTGAAACGCGGGCACGATGTCGTGTTGTGCCCCGCAAGCGCAGGAATGGTCTACAGCGCGGTCCGCTTCGTCTACTGAGTCCGATTCCCCGGGGGGTTATGGGGAAGCTGTACATCATCGCCACGCCCATCGGAAACCTCGAGGACATCACTCTCCGCGCCATCCGTGTGCTCGGTGCCGTGGATGCCCTGGCATGCGAAGACACGCGTCGAACCAGGATACTTTTCGAAAAGCACGGCATTCCAAGCCCGCGCTCCATCTTTTCTTACCGGGAGGCAAACGAGGCGCGGGCCGCGTCACGCATCATCGGCATTCTCGCTGAAGGAAAGACTGTCGGTGTCTGCTCGGACGCCGGCTACCCAGGGGTCAGCGATGCAGGCTTCAGGGTCATCCAGCAGGCCCTCGAGGAGGGCCACGAGGTGGAGGTAGTCCCGGGGGCGGGGGCAATCGAGCCCGCCCTTCTCTCCTCCGGGCTTCCTACGTCGAGCTTCACGTTCAAAGGCTTCCCGCCCCGCAAGCCCGGCCCTCGCCGGCGCTTCCTTGCCATGGACAAGGACCTCCCGCATACTCTGGTATTCTATGAGTCGCCGTTTCGGCTCCACAGCCTGCTTGTGGATGCGCGCGAGGTACTCGGAGACCGCAAAGCCTCGGTCAGCATCGAGCTCACCAAGCAGTTCGAGAGAACGATTCGCGGAAGCCTGGCCGAGCTCTGCGGCAGGTTCGAGGACTGGAAGGCCCGCGGCGAGGTGACCGTGGTGATCGCGGGCAACAATCCGAAGTTCATGGGGGATGCCGATGGGAAAGCTCTGGGAGAAGACGTATAGCCTCGATTCCCTGATAGAGGCGTTCACCGTCGGAGATGATCCCTCCAACGACGCGCGCCTGGTGAACGCGGATTGCGTTGCCAGCATGGCGCACGCGAGGATGCTCGCATCCATCGGTATCCTGTCGGGAAAAGACGCCGACGCCCTGCAGAAAGAGCTTGTCGCGATCATCGCTTTGAACGATGAGAGACGCTTTTCCATCCAACGGACCGACGAGGATGTGCACACGGCGATCGAAGACCATCTCGTCCGGACCCTGGGCGATGCCGGCAGGCGCATCCACACCGGCCGCTCCCGAAACGACCAGGTGCTGACCGCGCTTCGGCTCTGGAACCGGGGCTTCCTGTTTTCCTTTCAGCGAGCCTGCCTCGATCTCATTTCCCGGCTGCTCGATCTTGCCCAGGCGAACGAAAAGACCCCGATGCCCGGGCGCACGCACATGCAGATCGCCATGCCTTCATCCGTGGGTCTGTGGGCGGCTGCGTGGGCTGAAGAGCTTCTGGACGATGTTGCCCTTGCCCGCGGCGCTTTCAGCCTCACGGATTGCTGCCCGCTCGGCTCGGCGGCAAGCTACGGAGTGCCGCTGCCTCTCGACAGGCAGCTCGTCTCCGACCTGCTGGGGTTCTCGCGCGTGCAGAACAACGTGCTGTATGCCAACAACAGTCGGGGCAAGCTGGAGGCAGTTGTTCTGGAGGCCGTCGAGCACGCGGCCCTCACGCTGAATCGGATGGCGCAGGACCTCATCCTTTACTCGATGCCGGAGCTGGGCTACTTCACCCTGCCGCAGGAGATGTGCTCGGGCTCCAGCATCATGCCGCAAAAGCGAAACCCCGACGGCCTGGAGCTGGTGCGGGCAAAAGCTGCAGCAATTGCGGGAGACCTTGCGGCCGTCAAGGCGGTTACCCGCTCCCTGCCCAGCGGATACAACCGGGATTTCCAGGAGACCAAGGCGCCCTTCTTCCGCGGGTGCGAAACAGGCCTTGCCTGCGTTCGGGTGATGGACCTGACAGTGCAGAAATTGGTCATCAATCCGGACCGGCTGCGGGCTGCTTTCACGCCGGACATCTTTGCCACCGACCGCGCGCTGGAGTCGGTTGTGGAGGGCATTCCTTTCCGGGAAGCCTACCGGAAGGTCGGCACAGACCTTGGCTCTCTTGTCAACCGGGACCCCGTTGAAGCGATAGCCAGAAGGACCTCGATCGGGGCGCCGGGCAACCTCAGGCTCCAGGTGCCGCGAGCGATTGCCGCGGAATACGCCCAGGAGCTTTCGCGCGCGGAGGGAGAGAAGACGGCGCGCGTCACGGCGCTTGCGGGCCGCGAGGTGCAGCTCTTCAGAGATCCGCTGGTCTGACGGCCAGTTTGCCGGTGCCGGCGACCGGGCGTATCTTTGACCCCATGGCAAACGGAATTGAAGCGGCTGATACCGACCTGCTCGATGCCTACTCCCGGGCTGTTGTCGAAAGCGTGGAGAAGGCCAGCCCGGCCGTGGTGCACATCCAGGTGAGCGGCCAGAGCAGACCGAGCCCTCGACGCTGGAACGGCGGCGGTATCCAGGAAACGCAAGGCGCGGGTTCTGGTTTCATATTTGCTCCTGACGGCTTCATCTTGACAAACAGCCACGTTGTTCACGGCGCTTCCGGCATGGAGGCAATCCTTGCAGACGGCCGACGGTTCACGGCGGAGCTTGTCGGCGATGATCCCGATACGGACCTCGCCGTTGTTCGAGTGTACGAGAGCGGTCTGCCTGCCGCCAGGCTCGGGGACTCCAGCGCGCTGCGCGTGGGTCAGCTTGTTATTGCGATCGGAAACCCCCTGGGATTTCAGTACACCGTGACCACGGGGGTCGTCAGCGCGCTCGGGCGCTCGCTGCGGTCCCAGTCGGGTCGGCTCATCGACAACGTCATCCAGACCGACGCGGCTTTGAACCCGGGGAACTCCGGCGGACCACTGGTCACGTCGCGCGGCGAAGTCATCGGCGTGGCAACAGCGATCATCCTCGGGGCTCAGGGCTTGTGCTTTGCAACGCCCATCAACACCGCCCAGTACGTGGTGCCACGCTTGATCCGCGACGGAAGGATGCGGCGCGGCTGGCTGGGGGTCGGCGGCCAGAACATCAGGATCCCGCCGCACGCGGCGCACGTCCTCGGGCTGAAGGCGGAAAGCGGCGTCCTTGTGATTTCGGTCGAAAAGGGAAGCCCGGCCCAGAAGGCAGGTTTGAATGAGCGCGACGTGATCGTCGGCTTTGCCGGCCAGCCGATTGCCACGATAGACGACCTCCACAAGGCACTGACCGTGGAGAGCATCGGGGTGAAGGCGAAGGTGGAAATCGTACGGCACTCGGAAAGGCTCGTGCTCGACGCGGTGCCCGCGGAACCCGGGGAGCCTCTCAACAACTGACAGCGCCTTTGCATGGTCGTGTTCCGCCGGTCGTGCTATAGTGGGGCCGGAGGGGGGCTCATGACGAAAATCCTGGGAATTGTTTCGATCCTCATTCTCGCGGCAGCCGCGTCAGCCCTCGCCCAATCCTATGCTATTACCTATTCCGACGGAACCGTGGAGATCAAGACGGCCAAAGGCTGGTCTGTCCTGTCGATCGGCGATGCCGTGCCGTTGAGCGCGACCGTGCGGGTTTCTCAAAGCGGCTCTCTGGAGCTGACAAAGGGCCGTGCGCGGCTCACCATCCTGAAGGATGGCACGTACGAAATTGCCAGGCTCGCCAGCGCGGCGGAGCTCAGCGGAGCCCTGGGAGCCGGAGCGCGAATCTCCCAGAAGCTCCAGTCACTCACCAGCGACAAACCGACCTCCACCACGGCCGGCGGTGTTCGGGCGGCCGATCAGAGCAGTCAGGCCGCCGTGACCTGGGTTGATGAAAACGACGAGGTCCGCAGCGAAGTCGTCTCCCTGCTTGCCCAGAAAAAGTACCTCGACGCGGCGCAAAAGCTGCAGGAGGCCCTGGACGAATCTCCCTCCCCTGCGTATGAGCAGGAGTTCGCCTACCTGGCTGGCGTCGCCTACTATGGAGCGGGGCAGCCGGTCAGGGCATTCCGGGCCCTTTCCAAAGTCTCTCCTGACCCCAGCGTCCAGTGGTATGCTCGGTATGTCATCCTGAAAACGCAACTTCTCGTGGATTCCCTGGACTACTCAGGAGCTTTGGATATTCTCCAGCCCTTCCTCTCCGCGAACCCGTCCGGGGAGCCGGCGCAGCTTGCATGGCTTCTCACGTACTACTGCCAGAAGGGCCTCGGCAATACATCAGCGGCAAGAGCCGCCCTCGACACCGGCTACCAACTGGATCCCGCAAGCGAAACAGCGAATCTGATCGACCAGCAGAGAAAAGCCCAATGAAGCAGCCCATAACCACTGACGGGGCGCCTGCACCCATCGGCCCGTATTCCCAGGGAATCGTGTGCTCTGGCAGGTTCCTGTTCGTTTCCGGCCAGACCGCAAAGCACCCCCGGACAGGTGAAATGAAGCCCGATGTGGGCGGCCAGACCGAGAGATGCCTGGAAAGCATCAAAGCCATAGTCGAAAAGGCCGGCGGATCTCTCGCGAATGTCGTCAAGGTGAGCGCCTTTCTCAAGGACATGGCGACCTTTGCGGAGTTCAACGAGGTCTATCAGCGGTATTTCCCCAGGCCGTTCCCCGCGCGCACCACCGTTGGCGCGGATCTTCCGGGTGGGACGCTGGTGGAGATCGACGCGATCGTTGCTCTGGAATAGCTCGACAGTGCGTTCTCACACAAGGGCCAGCACGTCCTCGGGACGCGCCGCAAGGAAGCGGGCACCCGCTCCCCTCAGCTCCTCTTCCGGCCGGAAGCCCCACAGAACCCCCACGGGATACATTCCTGCCGCGTTGGCCGTCTCCATGTCGGTGTTTGTGTCACCGAGATAGAGGAACGAGGCTGGTGGGACTCCAATGGTCCGGCTGATCGCCAGTGCTCCGGCCGGGTCGGGTTTTCGGGGCACATCGGGGACGGCGCCCTGAGCTGTAGCAAAGCGCCACTTTCCGAAAAAGTGCAAGGCAATCTGCTGCACAAATGCATTCGGCTTGTTGGAAAGGATTGTGAGAAGAATCCCCTTTTCGGTCAGGCCATCGAGAAGCTCGGGGATCCCCGGATAGGGGCGGCTTTTTGCCTGCCATCGCCGGGCATATTCATCTCGCATTTGTTCCATGCAGGCCCGTACGACCTGCTCCTCGCTTCCGAGTCCATCCGGTACGGCCCTTCGCACGAGCATTTCAACGCCGTCCCCTACGAAATACCGATATTCGGCCATCGGGTGCGTTGGATAGCCGCGGGAGGAAAGGACCGCGTTCATGGAGTCAGCGAGGTCTTCCAGCGTGTCGAGGAGAGTCCCGTCGAGGTCGAAGAGCACTGCTTTGTACGTCATGGCTGTTTCGTGGAGTATAGCGGCGGACGATGCCTTGTCAAAGTAGCAGGAGGGGTCGAGAGGGGGTCGGGCCCTTCGACCGCGACGCCCTTTTGACCTGGAAAAAACGTCATGAAATGCAAGCGCCCTGCATTTTGCAGCGTTTTCTCCAGGTGTGTACCCCTGTTGCCCCGAATCCGGAGCTCGATTGCATCCTCGCCACCTTGCTGCTCTGCTCTCAGAGTGGAACGGTCGCCGTCTGAATACCGCGGCGCTTGCGAGGCAACTCGGTGTCTCACGGCCGACAGTAGTGGCCCGGCTTCAATCGGCGGAACGTGAAGGTCTGGTGCGCCTGTGTGACAGCTATGGTGTTGGGCAGGAGTCATTTCGAGCTTTTTGCATCAACGCGATCATCGAAAGGATAAGCAGGCTGGCTCCAGAAAGTCGCTTCTTCTGGTGGAGAACCGGCAGAGTACGGCAGATCGACCTTGTGGCCGACACGGGGAAAAGACGCATTGGTTTCTGCTTTCTCGGGTCGCCTTTCTGCGCAAACAGACACTGATGGCCGCTTCGCTGCGGTCTTCGGCGAGGTGTAATCCAAATCGGCTTCTTCCTGCATCAGTACGACAGGGCGTTCGGCGTCGGCCCGACGCTCAGCGGTCTGCCCCTCCACGCATTTCTGTCGGAAATCGATGACTGGGTGCTGCGCAGATGCAGTCCCGAAGAGGCACGCGCAGCCAGGGCCCGAACACCGGCGGCATGGGCGCCTACTCGCCCGCGCCGGTGGTCACGCCCAACGTGCATGCGCGCGTGATGCACGAGATCATCCTGCCCACCATCGCCGGCATGACGGCCGACGGCATGCCCTTCACC
>DATKLB010000274.1:0-4066 GCA_035542615.1 Spirochaetia bacterium
TGCCGATCATTCTCCTGTATTTCCTGGCCCAGAAGCAGTTCAGTGAGGCCATTGCGCGAAGCGGGATCAAGGGGTGATATGAGCCACGGAGGTCACACATGATACCCGGTTTCCTGCGCACGCTCCTGCGGAGTGTCACGCCCGCTTTGATCGCGCTGATCATCCCGGTTGCGCTGCCGGCGCAAGCAATGTCGCTGGCCGGGGTCGATCCATCAGGAGCTCGCATCACGTTCTGGTACCAGCATTCCGGCGATCGCGACAAGGCGATGCAGGCGATGCTGGAGGAATTCTCGACGTCCAACGCGTGGCGAATCACCGTTCGCGGCGAATATGCAGGGACCTACGACCAGGTCTACAACAAAATGGTTGCGGCCATCGCGGCAGGCAGGCCGCCCGAGCTCGTTGTCGCGTACCAGAACCAGGCCGCCACCTACGGCGACGCCCTCGTCGATCTCAATCCGTACGTGCATGATCCGAAATGGGGGATCGAGGGCGAGCTGGAGGACTTTTTTGCCGGGTTCATCAACCAGGACGTCGCGACCCAGCTCGGAGGGAAGCGGCTGGGATTCCCCCCAAACCGTTCGGTCGAAGTGCTCTACTCCAATGAGTCGATGCTGAAGGCCGCCGGCATCCGGGCTCCGCCGCGCACATGGGAAGAGTTTGCCGCTGACTGCCGAGCGGTTACAAGCCGGGCGAGGGACACGTACGGTTATGCGCTGGACAGCCTGGACGCCTCCCACATTTTTGCGTTCGTGATATCCCGGGGGGGTCGGTTTACGACTCCTGATGGAAAGGGCTACGCTCTTGACTCGCCGCAGATGAAGGAAACCATGGTCTTCATGCGCAGCCTCCTGGCCGGCGGATGGGCACGGAAAATTGCAAAGAAATTCGATGATCAGAGCGAGTTCGGCAATGCCCGGTCCGCGTTTACGATGGGCTCGACCTCCGGCCTGACCTTCTACGAGAACGCGGTGAAAGCGGGGAAGAACGGCGTGTTCCCCTGGACCATCGCGCCGATCCCGCAGTCGGCACCTTCCCGCGAGCCGGCAATCGATCTGTATGGAGCAAGCGTCTCCGTGCCGAAGACGACGCCCCAGAAGCAGCTCGCCGCGTGGCTCTTCATCAGGTGGTTCTCCGAGCCCCGCCAACAGGCCGCCTGGACCCACGTTTCGCTCTACTTTCCCGTCCGCAAGTCGGCCGAGCCACTGATCGCGGATATTCTCTCATCGAATTCCAGGTTCGCGGCCGCGTGGCAGCTCCTGAAGCATGCCGATCTGAGGTCGGAACCCCCGTTCGCCGCCTACGACCTGGTGCGCGACGCCATCAGCGCCGCGTACAACACGGTCCTCGACGGAGCGGATGTGGACACGACCCTTCGGGACCTGCAGGCCCGGGCACAGAAGATTCTGCGGGAAACCCAGTGATCTCCGTGCGCGTCGAACATCCGTGAGGCGACTGAGAAACACGGGAGAGGTTTCCGCGGGAAATTTTTCTTTTGCGAAAGATTTCTGTTGACAACTCTGGTATCGCCCCATACAATCTTCAGCTATTGCAGGCGCCTGGTGCTGCAAGGTTCACGAGCACGTCCTTGGGACGTGCTGGAGGCCATCAATGGGAGGGGAGGTTCGTCCGAGCAGCCCTGGCACGGCGGAGCCGCGCGGAGGGCATGCTCGAGGTCAGCCTGAGCTGGTGGTTCCCCTGCAGACTCCCGTGGAGCCTGCGGTAGGCCATCAATGGCAGAAAAGGGAGGGGCTCGTCTGCATCTGCGCTGAATGCAAAAAGGTTATTAAGATCGTAGGGGAAGTAACGTCAGATTCTGCTCCGGTCGTCAGCCACGGCATCTGTCCTGAATGCGCGCAACTCCTCTACGGAGACCTGTTCAGAAAGCGTCCTGATCGCTGACAGGGCGCGGTCCGCACGAGCGCAGGCGTCGACCGGGAAGCCGAGCAAGGCTGACGCGACTCACACCACTTTTCTCGGGAGAAAAGGGCTGATCCGCTCATCGCCCGAGCTCCCCAGCAGGACCACTTCGTCCTTGAGGTGAGCTCCGGGGACGCGTTGGACTTGACGACGGCACACGCCTGGGTTCCCGAGGTGCTTTCCTTGCGCATCTGCTTCAAGTTGTGCTCGGGAGCCTTCCCATCGATCTCCACCCGGACGAGGCTGCTCATTGATCCTCCATCGGCAGCGAGGATACTATCGAGGTCCTGATGATTCAAAGGGACGATATCATCGACGCGCGCCGCTTCTACGACGACATGGAAAGCGACTACGACCTCATGGTATCGTGGAAGACCCGGCTGGAACGCGAGGCAGCTTTCCTGCGGCGGACGAGGGAAGAGATCGGTGCCACATCCGCGCTGGACGCGGCATGCGGCACCGGAATGCACGCCATCGTACTTGCCCGCCAGGGACTTCGCTGCGCCGGCGCGGACCTCAGCCCTCGGATGATTGCGCGGGCGCGGCAGAACGCAGACGATGCGGGAGTGGAGGTGGACTTCCGCGTTGCGGCATTTGGAGAGCTTGCGCAGACATTCCGCGGAACGTTCGACCTTGTCACCTGCCTCGGCAACTCACTCCCTCATCTTCTCGATGACGATTCGCTTCTTCGCGCGCTGGAAGATTTTTCCCGTGTTCTTTCGCCTGCGGGCCTGCTCCTGATCCAGAACCGCAACTACGACCGTGTGATCCGAGAGAAAATGCGGTTCATGCCGCTCACGGCCAGGACCGATGGTTCCGAGGAGTCTCTTTTTCTTCGCATTACGGATTTGCGCGGCGACGTCACCGATCTCGCGGATTTCACAATCGTGACTCTCAGAAAGAAAGACGGCGCGTGGTCCCAATCGGTTCGTACCACGACTCTGCGCGCCTTGCGCCGTCGGACCCTTGAAGACGCGCTCGGCGCGTCGGGTTTTTCGCGCGTGCGCGCTTGGGGTGGATACGACTTTTCTCAATTCGACGAGGCCGTGAGCGCCGACCTGCTGATCGCCGCGACACGAGCCTGACCTGCGAACCGCTCGGCGGCCCCCGGTCGCCGCGGCTCAGTTCCTGCTCTTGTCGACCAGCCGGTTCTTCGCGATCCAGGGCATCATCGATCGCAGCTTTTCGCCTACCCTCTCGAGCTGGTGCGAGGCCCCCGCGTCTCGCATCGCAAGGAACTTCTTGCGCCCGCTCTTGTTCTCCGCCATCCATGCCTTGGCAAACTGGCCGTTCTGGATCTCGGAAAGCACCTTCTTCATTTCTTTCCTGGTCTGGTCATTGATAATGCGCGGCCCGACCATGTAGTCTCCGTACTCGGCGGTGTCGGAGACCGAATAGCGCATCAGGGAGAGGCCGCCCTCGTAGATAAGGTCCACGATCAGCTTCATCTCGTGGATGCACTCGAAGTAGGCCATCTCGGGGGCATAGCCGGCCTCAACGAGGGTTTCGAAGCCGGCCTGCATCAGGTGCGTGACGCCGCCGCAAAGCACCGTCTGCTCGCCGAACAGATCGGTCTCTGTCTCCTCGCGGAACGTCGTCTCGATGACGCCGGCCTTTGCGCCGCCGATGCACAGCGCGTATCCCAGCGCGGTCTCCCGGGCCTTGCCGGTCGCGTTCTGTGCGATCGCGATGAGACACGGCACACCGAAGCCGAGCTCGAACTGACGTCTGACGGTGTGGCCGGGGCCCTTCGGCGCGATCATCGCCACATCCACTCCCGGTGGTGGCACGATCTGGCCGAAGTGGATGTTGAATCCATGCGCAAAGAGGAGGGTCTTTCCCGCGCTCAGGCCGGGTGCGACATCCGCCTTGTACACCTCACCCTGCAGATGATCCGGGATGAGCATCATGACCACGTCCGCCGCCTGGACCGCCTTTGCCGTGTCGAGCACCGTCAGGCCGGCCTCGCTCGCCTTTCTGACCGACGAGCTGCCGGACCGCAGACCGACGACGACGTCCACTCCCGAATCCCGCAGATTGTTCGAGTGGGCGAAACCCTGGCTGCCGTAGCCGATGACGGCCACTTTTTTCGAACGTATCCAGTCGGACTTGATATCCTTCTCGTAATAGATGTTCATTCCGGCCC
>DATKLB010000275.1:0-5393 GCA_035542615.1 Spirochaetia bacterium
GATCCGTCATACCGGCGGCAAGTGGTTCTGGGCGGACCGCTCGTATCCGGCGGAGAACGTGTCACTTCGAACAACCACTCCGGAGAATGTCGTGATCGTGGATACGACCAAAGGGCGCGACGAGGTCATCGGGGAGATGGACCTGCCGTCGGCAAAGCTGCTCATCTTCGACCATGCAATCTATATCCATCTCGGAGACCAGTTCGTGGTCACGCGGCTGGACCTGGAAAACAGACGCTGCTCCGTGGAGTCGACCGACACTGACTACTGGACCGATTCGATCGTGAAGAGCGATATCAAGGTCCTCGAGCAGGATGAAGACAAGGCGCAGGCGGGCATTCGAACGGTCATGGGCGATGTCCTGGTGCGCACGCAGGCGACCAAGTTCAAGAAGCTGAAATACCACACGAACGAGAACGTGGGCTACGGCGATATCTCGCTGCCCCCCGACGAGATGCATACGCGCTCGACGGTGCTCCTCTTCGATCCGGCACGTCCGGCGGGAAAGCTGTTTGCGTCCCTCGGCGAGTCGGCGAAAGGAGTCGTGATCCAGCGGCTGGGCGTGCTCCTTCGCACGGTCGCCCCCGTATTCCTCCTGTGTGATCCCCGGGATATTGGCGTCGCGGAGAGGGTGCGCGACCCCCACTTCGAGGCCCCGTGCCTGTACATCTACGACCAGTATCCGGGAGGCATCGGCCTCTCCGAGGGCTTCCTGCGCGACCTTCCCAGGATCGCGCGCGGCGCCCGCGAGGTGGTCGAGCGGTGCCCGTGCGACCACGGTTGCCCCTCGTGCATCGGTGCCCCCGACGCGGAGCAGGGAAACGTCGACGCGAAAGCGGAAGTACGACGCTTTCTGCAGGGCTGGACTGATTTTCTGGAGGGCTGATGCCCGACGAGCCGCCGCGGGTGAGAAGACGGATCGACTACCTGAAACACGTGGGAGAGGGTGCTGCTCGAGAAAGGGGAGGGGCGGCGGTCGATAGCGGCGTGCCGACCGCGGATCCCCGGTTCCCCGGCTGGGTCAGGAAGGGCGAGTACCTGTACCGCCGCAGGCTGGAGTTCCCAGGGCGGGCCGTGGATCTCTGGGACCCGTTGTTCTCTCCCGAGGCGGATTCCGCGGACCACCTGGTTTTCTACGATACCGAGACAACGGGGCTTTCGGGCGGGGCAGGCAGCTTGATTTTTCTCTTCGGGGCGGCGTGGTGCAAAGGTCACGACCTGAGGTTCGAGCAGCTTTTCCTGTCCGACTTTCCCGGAGAGCCCGAGTTCCTGCAGGCAGTGCAGGAGCTCCTGAGGCCCTTCAGCGCCTGGGTCTCCTATAATGGAAAGACTTTCGACAGTCACCTGCTTCGCAGCCGGTTCCTGATGAACGGCATGACGATGGAGCCAGGACCACAGGTCGACCTGCTGCACCACGCGCGCAGGCTGTGGCGCTCGATCACGGGGGACTGCAGCCTCAAGGCAATTGAGCGCGCCGTGCTCGGCGTGACCAGGGAAATGGATGTCGCGGGTGAAGACATTCCGCTGGTCTGGCTCCAGTTCCTGCGAACCGGCGCGCCCGGCATCCTGCCGGCGGTATTCGAGCACAACCTGATGGACATCACATCCGTCGCGCGGCTGTACGGCATCATCGGGAGCCTCCTGCGCGGAGACCTATCCGAGACTCCCGTCGACGAGAAGGCGCTGGGCGGCTGGCTGCTCGACCGCTCGCCGGACAGCGGCGCGGCGGTGCTCGCGGAGGCGTTTCGCAAGGGGGATCTCGGCGCGGGCGCGGCCCTGAGCCTCCATCACAAGCGGCGCGGGGAATGGGACCGGGCAGTAGAGATCTGGGAGACGCTTCTTTCGGAATCGAGAAGCATCTTCGCCGCGGTCGAGCTTGCCAAGCACCTCGAGCACCGGGCCAGAGATCTGCGGCGTGCGCTCGACATGGTGGAAACGATTGCAGCCTGGGGGCTGCCTCTCGGCGCGCGCGACCGGCAGGAAATCAGGCGGCGCCGGGAGCGCCTGCAGAGGAAGCTGGCGCGCGGCGGGCAGCCTGAGTGAGCGTGCCGACGCACCTCACGGGAGGGTCGTGCCGCGGACCGAGACCTCCTCGATCTCGGGAAGCGAAAAGAGTCTTTCTAGGAACATCGATGCGGCGCCGTATGCCACGATCAGCTCGCCCAGCTCGGAAAGCTCGATTTTCAACGACTTCTTCCCGTACGGCCAGTTCCTCTGGACTTCATCCTCAATGACGGGAATCAGGATTGAGCGATATTTCTCAATGCTACCGCCGATGAACACGTGGGACAGGTCGAGAGTGTTGACCAGGAGCGCGAGGTTCTGACCGATCTCGAGCGCCACCTGGCGGAACGTGGTTTCATCCCATGCCGCCAGGCGCATCGTCTCGTCCGGGAGGGAAAACTGACTCTTCGTTTCCGTGACGCGAAAAACGCTGCGAAACTCGCCCGCGGAGCAGCATGCTCCGAGATGGACTCTGCCGCCGATCACCAGCCCCAGCCCGATTGACACCCCGCCGCCGTTCAGGTCCCCGACACGTTCCTTTCGAAACTCCCCGAGAAGAAAAAGGAACTCGCGCGGTCTGCTTCCCCGGTTGCGAACCAGCTCGGCCCAACAGCAGCAGTTTGCGTCGTTGTCGATGGAGAGAGGCTTTCCCAGGAGCCTGGCTCCGGAAGCATAGAACTCCACCGGGGCCGAGATGCCCAGCGGGATGGACTGCTGAATCACGCCATTCGCCGAGTCCACGATCCCCGAGACTCCGACGCCGATGCCCAGAGGCTCCAGTCCCTGACGCTCGAGATCCAGAGAAACCGCGCTCATGATATCGAGAAAAACAGAAGGAATCGGCTTCCCGTCAGGTGTCAGCGGCTCGGATCGGGAATAGAGGATCTTTCCCTCCAGATCCACCGCGACTGCGGTGTAGCGTTCGGTCTGGATCTCCAGGCCGACAACGCAGCCGAAATCGCGCCGCACGCCCAGGAAGACGGGCCTCCGACCTCCCTTTTCGCTCGCGACTCCTTCAGCCGATTCCACGACGATTTCCTTCTGCAGAAGATCCGCCACGATTTTCGTTATCGTGGACTTGTCGAGCCTGAGGCTCGTCGACAGCGCGCTGCGGCTGACTCCAGGGCTCACCCAGATGGCCCTCAATACCCTGTAGAGGTTGAGTGGGCTCGCGTTTTTCTTAAGGAGAAAACCTATGTCTCTCATAGTAAGTTTCTTCTATCAACCTACGATATCAGATAGATAGAAACTGATCAATATCTTTTTTCAATAATTTTCTTGAATTTTCTTGACAACTAGCGTGGACTGTGGTTGAATTATGTTGGTTTGGAGAAGCAATCAACTTTTGGAGGAGATTTGCTTGGCTGACGTCCTGACGGAAGCAGCGGCCAAAGCCCGCGTGCTGGCGCGGCCCAAGAGGCGCAGGATCAACTTCGGCTTGCTCAGCATGGTAGTTCCCGGAACCCTCGCTCTTGTTCTCTTCAGCTACATCCCAATGGCCGGGATCATCATCGCTTTCAAGAACATCAATTATACCAAGGGAATCCTGGGAAGTCCCTGGATCGGTTTCAAGAACTTCGAGTTCTTCCTGAAGACACCGGATGCCTGGATCATCACGCGCAATTCCGTTCTCTACAACATCGCTTTCATCGTCCTGGGAACCATCGCGGCTGTCGCTGTGGCCGTCGCGCTCGATGGCCTTCGCGCCAAGAGAACTTCCCGATTCTACCAGGGGGTAATGTTCCTTCCCTATTTCTTCTCCTGGATCGTCATCAGCACCCTGGTGTTCTCTTTTCTTTCCACCGACCTGGGATTCCTCAACAAGCAGCTGTTTCCGGTGCTGGGAATAGCGCCAATCAACTGGTACATCGAGCCCGTCTACTGGCCGTTCATCATCATTTTCACGAATCTCTGGAAGTACACGGGATACTGCAGCGTCATCTACCTCGCCGCCATTGCCGGCATCGACCAGAACTGTTTCGAGGCCGCTGCCCTGGACGGAGCTTCCCGGTGGCAGGTGACCATGCGAATCATGATTCCGCTCATTTCCTACGTCATCATCATTCAGGTGCTCCTGTCCATCGGGAGGCTCTTCTATTCCGACTTCGGGCTTTTCTACCAGGTTCCCCAGAACATGGGGCCGCTGTTCAAGGCCACCAACGTCATCGATACCTACGTGTACCGCACCCTGGTCAATGTGGGGGATATCGGCATGTCGGCAGCCGCGGGTCTCTACCAGGCCGCGGTGGGGTTTGTCCTGGTCCTGGTGTCGAACCTGGTCGTCCGCAGGATCGACCCCGAGAAGAGCCTGTTCTGAAGGCGACGAGATGAGTGGAGAAACCGCTTCCACCACGATGAAGCTCCTCAAGCCCGGGCGGGCTCGCCAGGTCGTGACCCACATCGTCTTCGTCATCATCTGCGTGATCTGCCTGTATCCGCTCGCTCTGGTGATCGGGATCAGCTTCTCGACCGAAAGCTCCATTGCCATCAAAGGGTTCCGCCTGATTCCCCTGCAGACGAGCCTCGTTGCCTACAACTTCGTGCTGAAGCAGAGCGACGCTGTCATCCGCGCGTACGTCATCACGATCATCGTTACCTGCCTGGGCACGCTCCTGAGCACGCTCGTCATCGCCCTGTATGCGTACCCTCTCTCGCGGCGCGACTTCCCGCAGCGGAAGCTTTTCTCCTTCATTGCGTTTTTCACGATGCTTTTCTCGGGCGGCCTCGTCCCCTGGTACATCGTCTGCGTTCAGCTCCTGCACCTCAGGAACAACATCTGGGCCCTTTTTCTCCCCTACACGATGAACGCGTGGTACGTGCTCATCATGCGGACGTTCTACAAGACCAACGTGCCAGACTCCATTGTCGAATCGGCGAAAATGGACGGGGCGGGTGAATACACGATTTTTTTCCGCATCATCATCAGCCTGGCCAAGCCCGGCCTGGCGACAATCGCTCTGTTCAACACCATCGTTTTCTGGAACGACTGGTGGCTGCCCCTGATGCTCGTAAACGATCCGGCGTGGTTCAATCTGCAGTATCTGATGTACCGGGTCCAGGTGAACATCCAGTATCTCTCCAGCATGGCAGGGAACACGAACGTGGCGGGTGAGATCCTGAGACGCCTCCCATCGCGAACTGCCCAGATGGCGATGTGCATCCTCTCCATCGGACCCATCGTTCTGGCGTACCCGTTCTTCCAGAAGTATTTCGTCAAGGGGATCACCATTGGTTCACTCAAGGAGTAGGCAAAGCCGACCCGTTGGGCCGGATGCCAGATATCACAAGAGGAGGTATTCGACATGAAGAGAGCGATCCTGTTCCCGCTCATCGCGCTTTTTGCACTCGCCATGATCGGCGGCCTGTGGGCGGCTCCGGCACCGGTGCAG
>DATKLB010000276.1:0-5328 GCA_035542615.1 Spirochaetia bacterium
AAGTCCCCACATCGATTCCGGCTCGAGCAGAACCGCCAGGAAGAGCGAACGGGGCTGATCAGTTCGCACAACCATGTCACCCGGGTTTAGAACCCTCACGACCTTTTTATACCGGAGAGACGGCCTGGGATGCCACTCGTCCTCCAGTGTATCGGGTTCCACGCGCTCGATCATGTCGGCTACTGCCTCCACATTCCGGGGAGTGCTGACGATCTCCATCTGTACGTGGTTGCGATCGAGTATCTCTTTGACGCCGGCAAGCTCTCCGGGGACGATGTAGGCGGCGGGAAGCGGGCGTGTGGAGAGCTGCTTTACCCGGTCGCGGAGCGGGTGGACCCGCCAGAGCGTATCGGTTCCCGATGGAACACGCCTGACAGGGATGATCATCTCCCGCCCCCCGGGAACATGGTCCATGCAGAGGACCACCGGCAGTCCCCTGGACGCAGCCAGGGCCCGGCGTTCACGGGCGACGAGAGAACGGATCTCCGCAGCATGGCCTGCACAATACTCCAACAGTGCCTCAATGGAAGCGTACTGCGAGCGTGACCGCCGTTCCAGGTTCTCCTCGGGCTCCCGTCCCCCGCGTCCCTCCTGAATGAACGAGAGCGTGTTCAGGATCCCGAAACTCTGCCGTCCGTCGTTGGGCTCCGTCGTGCTGTAGCGGATGTACCCCCCGGGGGAGCCCACGATGTACTCATGAAACGAGTAGCCGCTCTTCTGCATCGCGGCAGCAATGAAGGGAAAGACCGAATCCCGTTCATACGAGCGGAGCGCCCTGGAGGAGTTGAGATTGGTCAGCATGCCGAGCTGGACCTCCCCGGACTTCACAAAGCCGGAGTCGCTCCACGCGCGGCTGTACGCCTCATACTCATGGATGTCCATCGTCACTTCCGGCCACCACGCGTCGAAGAGGTCGTGCAGTCCCCGGGTCTCAGGCGAGCTCAGCAGCAGGTGGGTGCGGTTGAGATCGATGTCATCCGCAGTTCGCCGCTGGCGGAGTTCCGCCCCGTCCGGGTTCATCTGGGGAACGACGATCACGTCGATGCGCGAGAGAAGAGAGTCCAGCTCGAAGGCGGCGAACCGTGCAAGGAGGAGCGTCAGCGCCTCCTTCCCCGAGGGCTCGTCTCCGTGCTGCTGTGCAAAGAGCAGCACGCGAAGCTTCAACGTATCCTCGCCGAAACGGGGAGAGGAGGTGACGAGAACGGACGTGACCTTCCGCCGCCGGGAGGTTTGCGCACAAGGCCTGACCGTGCAACGCCCCCTCCCGTCCAGGGTGTCCAGAAACGCCTGCAGCGTGTCGCAGGAGGTCAGCCGCGTGAAACCGGAGGCTTCGACGGGGGATTGATATCGCCGCTGCGGAAAGAGTGGGAGCGCGAGAAGCAACAGGACTGCGCCGAGACCTGTGGTTCGAATCACACACCGTGCGGGAGATTTCATCGGATCAGAACGAGTTTTCGTGTTTGCGCGCAGAGGGGTGAGACCAGCCTGCAGAAATACACGCCGCTGGCGAGTCCGCTGCCGTCGAACGTCACACTGTACGTTCCGGGATCCACCTGTCTCTCCAGAAGTGTTGCGATCTCCTTCCCCATGAGGTCGCAGACGCTCAGACGGACCGGAAGATGCCGTGCGACGCGGAATTGGATGCGGGTCACCGGATTGAAAGGGTTGGGATAGTTCTGCGAGAGGGAGAAATCCTCCGGCGGGGGCCGCCGGACGGCGCGCACACCGAGGAGTTCGCCGGTGGCAAAATCAAATGTCTGCGCATCGCGGACCACAGAGAGCGCAGCCCCCACGAGCGCGGCACCCACGCGCGGATTGGATCTCACCGTGGCGCGGTATGATGGAAAGTCGAGCGAGGTAACCCCGCGGGCGTCGACGACGATGGCCGGCGTCGCTCCGGAGACTCGCAGAATGCCCGCAGGGCTTATCTGTGCGGACGACCCCCCGTCCAGAAGAAGACCATACGCCGCACGGGACTTCCCCATTCCCCAGAACAGCCCGCTGAAGCGATTGTCGATCGAGTCCGCGTTTTCGTACGCGCGCGGCATGATTTCGATTCCATGGGCGAGACCGAGCCCCCGCAGGAGCGTGAGTGTGCCGTAGTAGGCGGCATCGGCGTCCGACTCGATCCCGCCGACCGCAGTGTCCGAGGCCAGTGTGCAGTCGCTGGAGAGCATTAGCACCGGGCAGCTGTTCTGGAGTTGCCCCGCGAATGAGGCGCCCAGGAGCGTCGACGTGAAGAAGTCCGCGAGACTTTCCGCTCTGTTGCTCACAAAGACGAACCCCCTGCACCTGCCGCACAGCGAAGCCAGGGCAGGATCGTTCTTCGTCCCCTCGCTGACGCCAAGCGGTCGCCAGGCGACCCCCCGCGCACCCAGAAAGGCACCGACGCCCGCCGGGCCCGATGCTGAGACGTCCCGGGAGATCACCCCGACGGTATCCCGCGGCGATGAAAGCGACGCCGGAAGACGGCTCAGGCTCCCTGCCGCGTCTGTCCACACGGCTGCCGATCCGCTCCCGTCCAGCATGAGAGGGGAGGCGGAGCAGTGAACCCCACCCGGTGAAAAAGGAAGCGCACTCGCCGGAGGCCGGATCTCGCCGCTCGAAAGGTCGATCTGATAGCCGGACGTCAGCATGTCCATCCGCAGATTCGAAATCGCGAGGGGGCTGCCGGGCGCGATCGAATATGTTGTCCCCGCCGTCGCACGCACAACGGTGACCGTGCCGGCACCCATGACCTGAGCCTCCCCGCTCGTGTCGATCGCCAGCGCTGTGCTGTAGTCGACGCCGACACCAGTGACCCATCGGCCCTTCGCCTCCCTGTAAACGCAGAGCATTGCCAGCAGCCGCCCGAGGCGCCCCCGTTCGAAGAAGTGAGTGTCGCCGAGGACCCCGGGAACGAACCCGAGGAAATCCTCCGTGAAGCTGATCCCCGCAGAGAGAGGATCTCTGAGCGCATCGCGTGGATCGACGGAAGTGAGGCGCGCGTCAAATATCACCTTGCTCAGGACAGCCATCCCCGCGCTGGTCCCTCCGATCACACCCCCCCGCTGAAAGACCTGCCGGAGTGCAGTCTCGGCGAGCGTTCCCTTCCAGAGTGAGATGTACTGCCACTGGTCTCCTCCGCGCAGGAAGATCCCGTCGCAGGCGAGAATCGCCTTCGCGGTGTTCGTGTCGTTTGCCGAGGCGCTCGACGGGATAATGAGGTTGGTCGCCGAAGCTGCCCCCAGCCACTGGAAATACGCGGGGAGAAACGTGGAGGCGGTGGAGTAGTGCAGGACAAGTATGTGACCGTTCGGGGCGTGCTGCACAAGCCAGCGGTAGGGGGCGTCCGACCAGTCGTTGTAATCTTCGCTCCCGCCGCCCACCAGGAGGACAGAACCCTGGCCGAAGCCCAGGCGCACGAAGAGCGCCAGGGCCGCCGCGGTCCTGATGGCCGAACCCATCAGAACGTCATGCCGACCGAGATCCGGCTGATGTTGGGGAGAAGGTCGTACATCGCATACGCGTAGTCGACGGTCAGGTTGAGCCCGCCGAGGGGAAGCGCCACGCCGGCGCCAAACGTCCCTTTTTCAATATCATAGCCGAACCTGTACCCGCCCCGCAGGAACAAATGCCCCAGAACAGTCATCTCGGTCCCCACATTCACCTCCTCCCGGTTGTCGTTCGGGTGCGCGACGTCGACGGCACAAAGAACCGAGAAGCTCTCGCTTGTATACGGGGACATGGAGATGCCGACCTGGAAATGAAGGGGAAGAGGATAGTCATCGGGGGCGAGACTGGCGGGTGCAAGGCGGACGCTGGCGTTGTTCGGATCGACGGCATATTTGACCGACAGGTCGGACCCGGCATACGTCAGGTTCCCGCCGAAATTCATCATGGACATTCCTATGGTCAGGTCGCGGTACCCGATCCGGTACTGGGTCCCGATGTCAAAAGCCACTCCGCTTGCCGACTCGTTCCAGATGCGCTGCTGTACGTACTTCGCGGTGATACCCACGCTGAATTCGTTCGTCAGGCGCCGGGCATACGTGGCACCGACCATGACGTCCTGCGCGTCGAACGTCTGACCGGTCCCTTCCGGCTGCTCCTCCGTCGTGATGTCCATCGGGTCCATGGAAAGGACCGTCATGGAGACGCCGAATGAACCGATGTCCTCGAACGACTGCACGAAGGAGACGTGGTTCAGCTTGATCGTTTCCCACCAATCGGCATGCGCTGCAAAGAGGGCACCGGATCGTACGCCGACGCAGCCGGCCGGGTTCCAGAAGAGCGAAGAAGCGTCGTCCGTGTTGGACACGAATGCACCGGCCATGCCCGCCGCCCTGGGCCCCACCGGAATCTTCAGGAACTGGGCTCCCGATGTTCCGATATTCGGATTCTGCGCCCGTGTCTCCACGAAACAAAGGGCGGTCGCAAAGGCAAGAAGAAACACTCTCTTCATGGCCATTCTCCTATTTGATCACCGCAAACCGGCCTGTTTTTTGAGCGTTATCCGTTTTCACAAGATAAATGTACACGCCCGGGGCGATCTCGCGGTTCCCCGCCGTGCGCATGTCCCACGTTTCGGTGCCGTTGTCGCTGAAATGGTCGATCGTCTTGATCTTGTCCCCCGCGAGGGAGAAGATGTAGATGGTGCACCTCGCCGGGAGGTTGTTGAACTTCAGCTGGCGGAGAGGCTCCTTGCGGAGGATGCCGAACTCCTGTTCATAACTGGAGGAAACGAGATACGGGTTCGGAACGACCTTGATCCTTGCCAGGTCGTCGTTGCTCGTCGAGGAGCTGAGCGCGGCAGCAGTGGTTGTGAAGGTGTATCCGTCCCGGTATGTGATCCTGCTCTGCCGGAGCGTGTCTGCAAGGCGGACCGAGAAGATCACGCCGGTGGATGTGGCATAGGCGGTCCCGTAGGAGAGCGGCTGGAGCGGCAGCACGTTCCCTGATCCGCCGGCAGCCACCTGAATGCCCACACGGACGACCAGCGAGTCCCCGAGTTTCGGCCGGTCGCCGACAAACGCCGACGTGTCCGTCATGGTGAGACGCAGCCCTTCAAAAAGGATCGGCGTGCCGGATGTATACGAGCCGGCCGGATTCAGAACCGCCCCCTCTGTCTCGTTTCGCAGGACGTACTGCGTGGGGGAGGAGAAAGCGAGGCTGAATGATTCCGCAGTTCGGGTCCCGTTGGAGTCGACGCCAACCTGAATCACCGGCCTTAGACTCCCGCTCTCCACCGTCGCAACGGGCGCGAAGCTCAGCGTGTAACTCTGCCCGCCCGCCGACGCCACGTCAAGCGGGTTGACGCTGACGACGGCATTCGCCGTGCCGTTTCCG
>DATKLB010000277.1:0-5945 GCA_035542615.1 Spirochaetia bacterium
TCCTGGCGGAGGATGCGTTTTTAAGGTGTAAATTAAGGTGTAAGTCTTCTCGTTTTACTTTCACGAGTCCTTATAATACAACAACTTATATCAATTGTCAAGTTGAGCTAAGGTGGCGATTTCCCTGTCTTACCACGGGCAAACAGGGGTGTCAACGCGACCGGCAATTTACCCCAGCGGAGGCGGAAGGTCAGGGAAGTCGAACAGGTTGCCGCGCGAAAACGTCAGTACCTCCGTGGAGTCGCGAAACACGGCCACAGTGTGCTCGAACTGCGCGGAAAGGCTGCCGTCGCTCGTGACGAGAGTCCAGCCATCGCTCGAGACATGAACCTCGCGGCTGCCCAGGTTGAGCATCGGCTCGACGGTAAAGACCATCCCGGGCACGATTCTCAAGCCCGTGGCAGCCTTTCCGAAGTTCAGAACCATGGGATCCTCATGCATCGCCCTGCCGATCCCGTGACCGACGTAATCCTCGATCACCGAGCAGCCATGATCCCTGGCGGCACGCTGGATGGCCGCGCCGATGTCGCCGAAATGGTTTCCCGCTTTTGCGGCCATGACTCCGAAAACGCTCGCCTTCCAGGCCGCCCGGAGCAGTCGTCGACTGTCGGGGCTGCCCGCGCCGACAATGAAGCTCCACGCGGCGTCTCCGAACCACCCGTCGACGTTGACGGTGATGTCGAGGGAAACCAGGTCCCCGTCCTCGAGCACCCGGTTTGAGGGAATGCCATGGGCAGCAACGTTGTTGACCGATGTACAGATGCAGCAGGGAAATCCGCGGTAGCCCCGCAGCGCCGAAGTTGCTTTGTGCGTGGTCAGGAAACGCGCGGCCAGGGCGTCAAGCGCCTCGGTTGTCACGCCGGGCAGAACGTAGCCTGCCAGAAAACGCAGGCATCCCTCGGCTACGCGGCAGGCTCGGCGGATGCGCGCGACATCGATGGAGGTCTTCAGGCTTACCTCTGCGTCCATGGCGTTCCGTCAAGAGCCCGCGAGTAGAGCTTCAGGTAGCCTTCCTCCAGCACCCTGTCCCACGTATGATCAGAAAATATCTCCAAGAACGCGCGCCTGCGAATCGCCTCGAGAACATCGGGTCGCGAGGCGAACATATCGGCGGTTCGGAGGAGGGCGTCCGACAAGGCGGAAGAGGATTGCTCGTCGTAGGAAAAGCCGGTCTGCCCGTCGCGTATTTTCACCAGCCCGCCGACACGGTGGACGATCGGGATGCTGCCCAGAATCTGCGCGATGAAATCCGTCAGGCCGCACGGCTCGTAGACCGAAGGGACGAGAAAGAAGTCACTGGCCGCATAGATCAGTTTTGCAAGGGTCGGATCATAGCGGGGAGCAAAGGAAAGCTTCCTGGATTTCCGGGCGAGCCGCGAAAACATTTCCTCCTTCTCTCTTTCCCCCTGCCCCAAGACAACAAAGACAGGGCTCGACGGGCTGGAAAGCAGGTCCTTCAGAGAGCCGAACAGAACATCGACTCCTTTCTGCGCGGTGAGTCGTCCAACAAAGGCGTACAGTGCACTTCCTGCCGTCGGCAGACCAAGCTCTTCCTCCAGTCTCCGACGGCACGCCTTCTTGCCGGCCAGGTCCCCGTTCGATGGATCGAACCTGCAGGGAAGGCCACTTTGCTCAGGAAATCGGGGATCCCATGGCACCGGATCGACGCCATTTGTGATGCCCACCAGGGGGACGCCCCGCTCGCGATACGCCCTCCCGAGACCTCCACTGAACTCGCTGTCTTTTTCCGCAAGCAGCTCGCGCGCGTACTGCGCCGAGACAGTACAGAGGAGCGCGTAGGAGCCCGCGAGGAGGAGCGGGTCGACGGAACCCTGCAGCATCCCTTCGTGGAGCACCTGCTCGGGAAGCCCGGTCAGCAGGGCGGCGAACTCCGGCGACCAGACCTCCTGGTGATACCCTCTGCCGGCATTGTGAATCGTGACCACCGCTGCGGAAGATCCGAAGCGCGCTGCAAACGGCGGGGCTTCCCGCATGAGGGCGGGCAGAAAGGCGGTGTGGCCGTCATGGCAGTGGAAGATCGACGGCGCCTCTCCGAGCCGGTACGAAGTCTCGAGCGCCGCCCGCTGGAGGATCAGGTTCAACTGGTGGGAATCCCAATGCCCCGTGCCTTTCTTTCGGTGATGGTTTTCAGCTTCATCCTCGGCGGTGTACGTGTACACGTCGCGCAAAGCCGCGTAGCGCGGTGACTGCACCAGGAACAGCCGCACGCCTTCCAGTTCCGCGGGGAAAACCTGCACGGGCTCCTCGAAGAGCTGGTTTCCCTTGTCCTGGTCCGGAAGGGAAAGGGTGAATGATGCCACGGGATCCCTCCCGGCGATCTCGCGCTTCAGAAATCCGTAGAAGGGAAGGACAACCGTGGTCGGCACGCTCCTGCGAGCAAGGGCTTCCGCCAGCCCGCGTACGACATCCTTGACTCCTCCGGCCTCGGCGACGCCGGCATACTCCCGGGCCACATGCCAGACCGCCACAGGAGGGCTCACGCCTGCCTCCCCTTGGCGATATCCGGTCGAAGCGTCTCGGCGCCGTCCAGGTAGACAGCCACTGGCTTGCGACCTTTCCTGGCCTCGAACGTCAGCAGGGCCCTGATGACTCCTGCCATTCCCCCTTCGATGCTGGCCTCCTGCACGCAGAAGAGCGGCGTGTCGACAAACCCTCCCTCCCGAAGTCCGGTCGCGGGGTTTCCGGCATCGAGGTCGCTGGTCAGAGAAAACATGATGCTGACGATGTCCTCCGCTCGGATCCCGTTGGCCTTCACAATCTCCCTGATGAGCCGCAGCCCAGCCTCGTGGATGACGCGCTGCTGGTTTTCTCGGACATGGATCGCGCCCCGCACAGCCTTCGTCATTCTTCCCGGCCCTGCACGATCTTCTGGAGAATCACTTCCCGCTCCGCGATGCTCAGCTCACGGGGATTTCCGCTCATGCTGGATCCGGAAGACTTCTCCGCGATCTCTCTCACCCTTTCGGCAGGAATGTGGTATTCCCGCAGGTCGAGGGGCAGCTCGAATTGCGACAGGATTCTCCTCACCGTATCGGCGAGCCATCCAACGGGATCGCCCTGAGCTGGGCCGGTGCGAATCGACGCGGTCAGCATGCCGAGCGGTCCACGGATGACCTCCGCGTTGGCCTCGAGGACGTAGGGAAGGGAAACCGCGCAGGCAAGCCCATGCGGCACACCGAACATGCCTCCAAGGGCAGCGGCAAAACCGTGGGCAGCGCCCAGCCCGGCGTTGGCCAGCGCTATCCCGCTCACCAGGGCGCCGTAGCTCGCGGCCGAACGCATTTCGATATTTCCGGGCTCAGCGGCCAGACCGTCGAGTGCTGTCACCATGGGGCCAAACGCCCCCTGCACGAGAGATCCGACAAACGGATTCGCCTTCTTCGTGACGTAGGATTCGACCAACTGCGTGAGCGCATCGAGCCCGGAAATCCCGGTGACCCGCAGGGGCAGAGAGCAGGTGAGCTGCGGATCGACGATGACGGCGCGCGCAAGCAGGTACGCGGAGCGCATGCTCCGCTTGACCCCAAGGTCCGTCGCCCGGATCACCGCGTTCTTTGTCACCTCTGCTCCCGTGCCCGCGGTGGTCGGCATCGCGATCCAGGGCACCCCCGGCCCGGGCACCGGGACGGAACCCGCCACCCCCTCGAGGTATTTCGTCACCGGTCCCCCATGGCGCAGAAGAGCTGACAGCGCCTTCGCCGTGTCGAGAACGGAACCTCCCCCGATCGCAAGAATCACCGCGGGAGAAACGGGTCGCGCTGCCTGCAGCGCGGCGGCAAGCGACTCGGTTGACGGCTCTCCCTCCGCACAAGCCAGGGGATGGATTTCCAGGCCGGAAAGAAGCGTCGAGATTTTTTCGCTCCATCCCGACGAGGTAAGCCATCGAGATCCGCTCACAAGAAGAACGCGATCTCCTTCTCTCTCAACTGTCTCGCGGAGCATTTCGATGGCGTTGACACCGAACACAATCGCGGACGGAGATTCGATGACAAATCCGGGCATGATCGGAGTATAGCTGTTTTTCAAGCGCGGAGCCACGCGCGGATGTACTGGAGCGCGAGGAGGAGCGCGCCGCACGAGGTCATGGAGAGCACGAGGAGAACCCACCGCAGGACGAACGGGCGCCGTGAATGAACACAATGACGCACGAGAAAGATCGCGAGGTAGGCGCCGCTGGCCAGCTCCAGGGCGAGTGCCAGCCTCAGCACGGACAGGAGGAAAAGCTGCGTCGAGTCGAGGAAGTCCTGATAGTTGCCAAGGAGATAGAAGAAAAACAGCAGCAGCGAAAAAAGAAAGAAGAACACGACGGCTCTCGCCGTAAAACTGGACAGGCGTGTCAGAAAGGGATATTCTTTCATGCGCACTACAATATAGTCTACTCGAAGTTGCAGCGCCATCATTTGTAGTTGCAAGGATCATGCGAAGTTACTTGTATATTCCGGCAGCCGTGCTCCTCGTCCTGGTGCTCGTCGGTTTCTTTGCCGGCTGGGCACAGCTCTCTCTCGGGCCTGATACCTGGGCTGTCGTTTTCACGAAATCGCGGGGTTTCGAAAAGGAGGTCATCGGCCCTTCGGGGTTCACCTGGCGATGGGAGCGGCTCGTTCCCCACGCGATCACCTTGTACCGCATCACCGTGAGCACCGAACGGGCGGAAGTGGATGTTCGAACGAACCTCCCCTCCGCGGAAGCCTACTCGGCGCTCATGCCCGAGCGGCCGGATTTCTCCATTGAGATGAAGCTCTCTGCGCTCTATCGCATTCGACCAGAGGCGCTCCCCGAGCTGGTGGCGAACGAGGGGCTTCGGCAGGAGAATATCGGAGACTGGTACGACCAGGTCAACGCCGAGATACAGAGGCGGGCGGCAGAGCTTGCCCTCGGCGCGGCGCACCAGGACCTCTCCGGCGACGCGGCGGACGCCAGCTCCTTCAGCGCCGAGCTGGTGAAGAAGCTCCCGTCGGGCTTTCCTCACCTCCAGTTCGTGACCATCTCGCCGGTCATCGTGAAGATGCCGGATGAGCTCCTGTACGGAAAGCTCAGATCGGCGTACCTGAAGCTTGTCGACGAAAAGGAACGGGCCATGTCCGCCCTGGTTCCGCGGCAGGCGGCTGAGGATGTCGTGCTGAACAGCGCCAGGGACAGGCAGGAAGCCGCTCTCGCCGCCCTGAACAGGTACGGGGAGCTTCTCGCGAAATACCCGTCTCTCATCAAGTTCCTTTTCCTGGCAACGAGCCAGAAGATGACCTCGAAAGATCTCCAGACCCTCGACTTTCTGGACAAGCTGAACAGGCTGGAGTAGAGGTTTGGCGGACCATTCCTACTTTCTGAACTTTGAAAAGATGGCGTACGTCAAGGGGAAGCACCCCTCGGGGTGCATTCTCTGCATGATCCGGGACAGAAACCCCGATGTCATCGATCTCAGCATCTGGCGGGATGAGTTGTTTATCGCGTCGGTGAACCTCTATCCGTACAATCCCGGACATCTGCTCGTGTATCCCCTGCGCCACGTCGAAGACATACGGGAGCTTACACCGCAGGAAGAGGGTCGGCTTGCCGCCCTGCAGCGATACCTCCTCGGGCTGTTGGACCGCGCCAGCTCGCCGCATGCGTACAACATCGGTTTCAACATGGGGCCCGCGGCAGGGGCATCGATCAACCACCTCCACCTGCACATCATCCCGCGCTACCCGCGCGAAACGGGGATTGCTGACCTGATTGCCGGCAAGAGGGTGCTCGTGGAAGATCCTCGGGAGACTGCGCGGCGACTGCGCGAGCTCGTTGCTCAGTCGCCTCTCTCCAGCTCGACAAGCTGATCGAGCGGCCTGAGAAAAGCGCCAATGGCGTCCGCCCGAGCCGCGACAATCTGGCCGACAGTCTGATTCCTGCCTCGATACACCAATACGGTCCTGAGGACCGATCGCGTGTTT
>DATKLB010000278.1:0-2961 GCA_035542615.1 Spirochaetia bacterium
CGCTCCACGTGGGCAGTCGTGAAATCGCCGCTCCTCAGGGTGCGCGATCAGCCCTCCGGCCAGGCCACCGTGCTGGCGCATGTGCGCATGGGTGCTGTCGTCGAGGTCATCAGCAGATCTGACAAGGAGGACACCGCGGAGAACGAGACAGCCTTCTGGTATCGCGTGAACTACGAAGGCCTGAAAGGCTGGATCTTCGGATCATACGTCGCCATATTTGACAACCGGGCCAAAGCGGATTCGTTCGCTGCCTCGCTGAAATGAGCCCGCAGATGCTGCCCGCAGCGCTTTCCTTGGCGCCGATGGCCTTGGCGTGGGCGCCAGCGGCGCTTGCCTGGACGCTTCCGCCTCTCGGCGGAGCGCTCATCGGCCTGGCCGTTGGCCGCGCGGCGTCAGGTTTTGTCATGCGCCGGGCAGCGTCAGGGCCTGGAGCAGGCCGGGCAGCAGCGCGGCTGGTTCCTGGTCTGACCGCCAGTCTGCTCGAGAGACCGCTGGCTGAGATCGCCGGGGAGCCCGATGCGCTCGGCGCAGCGGTTGCGAAGTCCGTCGAAGCCGCACTGCGCGGGCTGGTGACGTCCTCCCGGTTCCTGCATGAGGTCAGGCAGTCGATTGCCGCGCTCGTCTCATCGATCTGCGCGCTTCCCGTTGCTGACCTGCTTGCCCGGACAAACGCAAAGAGGTTTTTTGTCGATCAACTCCTCCCGGCGCTTTCGCGAGAGGAGAGCCGGCGGGCAATAGCCGAGGCGGCTGGCGCGGCTCTTGGCAAAGGCCCGGGCGCACTCATTTCCGACAATACCCTGGGAGCTGTCTCGCGTGCTTTTGATCGCCTCCTGCCCGTCGTGATCGAGCGGCTCATCGAATGGCTCGAGTCTGATGATACGCGAAGCACGATGGCGGCGCGCGGAAGAGAGCTCCTGCCCCGGATCCTGGAAAAGCTGAACCTCATGCAGAGGTTCCTTTTGAGCGCCGGCCAGTTCGACAGACGCATCGACGAGAAGATGCCCGAGATAGTGGAGGAGACCCTGAATACCCTGGAGCGGGTTCTGCGGGAGCCTGCCCAGCAGCGGTCAATGCGGGACGCGGCGGTGCTGGCGCTTCGGAATTGGAGAAGCTCGGGCCAGTCGAACAGCGATGCCGCCATCGTGGTCACCGACATCGTCGACGGGATCCTTGGTCGATTGACGGATCCCGCGGCGCGAGAAGCTGTATTCTCGACCCTCGAAGGATTGCTCGGGGCCGGCGGGCAGACACTCGGCTCGCTGTTGCGAAAGCGCGCAGGCGTGAGTGAAAGCGAAATCGCCGATTCGCTGGCAAATGCCCTGCTCGCCTGGGTTTCCCGCCCGGAGACGGCCGCATCTGTCTCGGCCTGGGCAGCCGAGAAGACCTCGGAGTACCTTCGCGAGAACGCCGGTTTCTCTGGTGCCAGGATTCTCTCGGTGGACGCGGTCCGCAAGGAGAAAATCGACTCCTTTCTCACTCAGACCGTGGCGCGGATGGCTTCGATGCCCGGCTTCGAAATCTCGGGAGGGATCCGCGGGAGCGCCCTGCGCTGGGCTGGCGCGTTCAGCTCGCTCCTGGGGCTCCTCGTCGGGCTGTTCGCGGATCTTCTCCGCCTGCTGGGCATCTTCTGAAAAGATTGACCTGAGCCGCTTTTTGTCCTATCCTTTCCCGCCATATGCCTGCCACGACCGTGCTCATCGTGGAGAACGACCCCGGGGACAGGGCGCTGATCGACCAGTCCCTGAGCAACGAAGGATACCGACTCATGCATGCGTCGACAGGCGATGAAGCCGTGCAGAGGATCTCCGAAGAAGAAGTCCAGATCGTCCTCCTTTCTGACTTCGGGCTCACAAAGACCCTCCACGGGATGCGGCGGAACGCGCCGATCCAGCTCATCCTGCTCCTGCGCGCGGATGACGACGTCGACGTGGAGGCGTCTTTCGAATCGGGCCCGGATGACTTCATTCGAAAACCGTTCGACGCCAACGAGCTGAAGGCCCGCACACGCGCGGCGCAGACCCGATGGCACAGCCAGGCAACCCTGCTGAAGGAACGGGAGTTCTTCAGGATCGCGGTTGCCGAGGAGGAAAGATTGTCGTCGCTCGTGCTCGACCAGAACCAGAGCCTGAAGGATGCTTATGACAAGATCCGGCGCCTGAACGAGGAGCTGGAAAGAGCCAACAAGGAGCTGGAGCAGATTGCAGCCTACGACAGCTTGTCCGGCCTCCTCAACCGGAGGAGCCTCTTCACCCGGCTGGCCATCGAGATCGAGCGCTGCCTCCGCCTCGAAGTGCCGCTGGCCGGGCTCATGATCGACATCGACAGGTTCAAGAACGTCAACGACAATCACGGCCATCCGTGCGGCGACATGGTGATCCGGGAGATCGGTGCCCGGCTCTCGAGCGGGCTGCGCAAATACGACTACGCGGGGCGCTACGGCGGTGAGGAGTTTTTCATCATCCTGTCCAATTCCACCGAAGAGCAGGCCCTGGGGATCAGCGAGAGGTTCCGCCACGACATGGAAGAGGCCGCATTCTCGTGTGACGGGAACACCTTCCACGTAACCGTCTCCATCGGCGTTTCGTGTTTCCGCCCCGGCGAGACTCAGGAGGACTGGATCGAACGAACCGACCAGGCAATGTACCGCGCCAAGCAGGCAGGCCGCAACCGGATCATTGCAGCCTGACAGATTCACTGCGCCGCGGCGACGAGCCTCGTCTTCAGCCAGTCTGCCATCGCGATCAGTCGATTCTTGAGGGACTCCTCCCTGCCGTGCCGATCGACAAGCGGGAGGGACGTCGTGAGGTATGATACGCCGTAAAATGCCACGTCGTTGCCGCTGGGAATGAGGGCGACTCTGCTCACGAAGTTTCCGGGCTGGATGACCGGTACGAACAGGAAACTGATGGTCGTAAGGTTACGGATCGCGGCCAGGAGGTGATCTCCTCTGAACGAGTAGTC
>DATKLB010000279.1:0-23119 GCA_035542615.1 Spirochaetia bacterium
AACTAGCTTCGATTCAGGTACAGGAGGTGATTCCATGGCAACCAAGATGAAAGCTGCCGTTCTTGAGAAGATCGAGTACTTCAAGGTGCAGGAAATGCCCGTGCCCGAGATCGCAGACGATGAGGTCCTGATCAAGGTCAAGTACACCGGCATCTGCGGAACGGACTGGAGCATCTACACGGGCAAGTATTCCGCGGACAAGCTGCCCCTCATCCCCGGGCACGAGTTCTCCGGGACGATCGCGCAGGTGGGGAAGAAGGCGCGCAACCTCAAGGAAGGCGACAGGGTCACGGCGGACATCAACATGAGCTGCGGCACCTGTTTCTACTGCCGCCAGGGGCAGAAGCTCATGTGTCGGGATTTCCACCAGCTGGGAATCCACGTGGACGGCACCTACGCGGAGTACGTGAGGGCGCCATGGGAGCAGGTGCACAAGCTTCCGGAGAATCTCAGCTTCATGGCCGGCGCGTTCATCGAGCCCGTCTCCTGCGTCATCCACTCTTCCAAGGCTGCCAAGGTGACGCACGGCAGCTCGGTGGCGGTGATCGGCAGCGGCCTCGGCGTGCTGCACGGCCTCATGGCGCGCCTGCGCGGCGCGGCCCCCGTGGTCGTGATCGGCGACAATGCAAAGCGTCTTGGCATCGCGAAGGAGTTCGGCGTCGATGTCACGATCAACATCAGGGACGGAAAGGACGCGGTGGCAGAGGTGAAGAAGCTCACCGGGGGCCGCGGAGCGGACTTCGTCGTGGAAGCGGTCGGCACGCCGAAGACCTATGAGCAGGCCTTCGAAATGGTTCGCCCCGGCGGCACTGTTGCCGCCTTCGGCATCTGCGCCGGGGACGACACCATCAAGGTGAAGCCTTTCGACCTCGTGCTGGGGGAGAAGACAATCGTGGGCTCCTGCGCTGGCGTGGGCACGGACTGGACCGACGCCATGGCGCTCATCGCCAACGGCCACATCAGGCCGGAAAGCATGTTCTCCATGGTTGTGCCGCTGGAGGAGCTGGAGGGCGCTCTGAAGGAGCTGCGCACCAACCCGGACCTTTTCAAGGTATTTGTCTCCTCCGAGACATCAAAGCGCGAAATCCTCTCGAAGTAGGCGGCCCCGATGCGCGTCCGATCGATCGATCACGTTTCGATCAACGTGAAGGATTTCGATGCCTCTGTGGCGTTCTACGGAGGCGTTCTTGGATTCCGCAGGCTGCAGACAGTGCCGATGGCCGGGTTCTCGATCACCTACTTCGAGATTCCCGGCGGCGGGCGCATGGAGCTTTTCGACTACAAGGGCGGAAGCACGACGGCGCGGCGAGAGGAAAGCGAGGTCGGGCTTCGGCATCTGGCGTTCACCGTGGAAGATGTCGAGGCGGCTGAAAAGGCCTTGAGGGAAAAAGGGGTCACGATCGTTCTCCCTACCACGGACTTGCCGTCCCTCGGGGCCAAGGTCATGCTGTTCCTGGACCCCAACGGCGTGACCCTTGAGGTCTGCCAGAAGCTCTAGAGAGGAGATTCGATGAACGAAATGATGCCGCTCCTGACGCCGATCAGGATCGGGGCGAAGACTGCCGGCAACAGAATCGCCATCAACGCGATGGAGTGCTGCGACGCGGATACCAACGGCAACCCCACGCACACCGCTTTCCGTCGCTATGAGCGGCTTGCCCGCGGGAACGCGGGGGTCATCGTCGTGGAGGCGCTGTCCGTCGTTGACGAGAACCGCGGCAGGCTGCACCAGCTCACAGCTCTTCCGCAGAACCAGAAGGGCCTCACGGACCTCGTGTCGCTCATGCGCAGGATCAACCCGAAGCCAATCATTCTCTGGCAGCTCACGCACTCGGGAGAGCTCTCGAGCCCTGAGTTTTCCGAGCGCGTGTGCGTGAAGCCGTTCCCCGGCTACGAGGGCAGGCTCCTCACGGAAGAGGAAGTGGACGAGATCCTGGACCGGTTCGTGTTTGCCGCGAAGATGGCGCACGACTGCGGCGCGGACGGAGTAGACTTCAAGCTCTGCCACGGCTACCTGGGCACGCAGCTGCTGCGGCCGTTCAATGACAGGAAATGGAAGTACGGCGGCTCGTGGTCCAACCGCACCCGGTTCGCGTACGAGTTCTATGAGCGCATCGCAAAAGAGATCAAGGACCCGGGGTTCATCGTCGGGTCGAAGATCAGCATGTGGGAAGGGCTGCCCGGCGGCATGGGAAGCGCGGGACCCGATACCCCGATCATGGACCTCGCCGAACCGCTGGACCTCGTGAAGGGACTTGAGGCCCGCGGGGCAAAATACATCATCGAGTCCGCGGGCAATCCATCCCTCACCTTGTCGATCGTGCAGGCATTCAAGAACGTGCCCGAAACCTCGTACCTGCACTTCGGTTTCCAGAAGGCGCTGAGATCCGTGCTCAAGCCACAGACGGTCGTCATCGGCTCCAACAACTCGATCTACAGAAACGGGAAGAACAATTTCCGCGGCGTGAAGAGGGAAGAGTCGTCCCTGATCTACTGGGGGAACAAGAACATCCGCGACGGGGTGTGCGACATGGTCGCGATCGGGCGCCAATCGCTGGCGGATCCGCTTTTTGCCTCGAAGCTGGAGCAGGGCAAGGAAGCCGAGATCAAGTGGTGCACCGTGTGCGACAACTGCATCGAGTTCCTGATCCGTCAGGTCCCGGTGGGTTGCTCGACATACGAGAAGGAATATACTCTGGAGCTCAAACAGATCCGCAAGGAGAAAGGCGAGCTGGCGGAGCTTGACAAGCACACCTGACAGGAGGCATTGCATGAAGGTCGGCATTGACAGCTATTGTTACCACCGGTTCTTCGGAGACGTGTACAAGCAGCAGCAAAAGCCCGCCAAGGACATTACGCTGGAGTGGTTTCTCAAGCGCGCGCATGAGCTGAAGGTGGATGGGGTGGCCATCGAACCTCCTCTCGTCGCGCGGACTGACGCGAGCTATCTCAGCGAGGTCAAGGGGATGCTGGACGAGTACAAGCTCGACAGGGTGTACGCCTGGGGGCATCCCGACGGGCTGGAAGGCGGGCGCAACGAAAAGGCCTTTGCCGACATGATGAAGAGCATGGAACATGCGAGGGCCGTCGGCGCTGACGTGATGCGTGTTGTTGGCGCAAGCCTCGAGTTCCGCAAAGAGCCGCACGCTCCCATGCTGGAGAAGCTCGTGAAGATGTTCACTGAGGCGGCAAAGGAAGCCGCGAAGCTCGGTGTGCGGATCGCGGATGAGAACCACATCGACTTCAACTCCGAGGAGATGCTGAGCCTGGTCAAAGCCGTGAACTCGCCGTACTTCGGGATCAACTTCGACACGGGCAACTTCATGCGCGTCCTGGATGATCCGATCAAGGGAATGGAAAAGCTGGCGAAGTACACGCTGTCGACTCACGTGAAGGATCTGAAGCCCAACAGGCAGGCGGCGGTGGACGACTGGTTCTTCTTTTCATCCACGCCTGTCGGTGAAGGCATGGTGGACAATCAGAAGCTCGCGCAGCTTTTGAAGAACGCCGGCTACCAGGGATTCCTCGCGGTCGAGATCGACTTCCTGCATCCCGACTACAAGGATGAGGACAAGGCCGTGGCCACCAGCATCAGGGAGCTGCGGCGCATCGCGAACAGCCTGAGCTGAAGACGGAGGACTGCATGAAGAAGCTCAACGTCGGCATCGTCGGCTACAAGTTCATGGGGAAGGCGCACTCCAACGGGTGGAAGCAGGCCCCCCTTTTCTTCGACCTCCCGGTGCAGCCGGTTCTCAAAGTGGCGTGCGGCAGGCACCAGGAATCACTGAAGGCCTTTGCGGACCGCTGGGGATGGGAGCACACCGAGACCGATTGGAAGAAGATGGTGCACCGGGATGACGTGGACATCGTGGACATCAGCGCGCCTCAGTACCTGCACTATGAGGTCGCCATGGAGGCCATCAAGGCTGGCAAGCACATCTTCTGCGAAAAACCCCTTGCCATGGATCTGAAGCAGGCCAGGGAGATGTACGAGGCGGCGGAGAAGAAGGGGATCACGCATTACATCAACCACAACTATCGCCGCTGCCCGGCAGTGCGCCTGGCGAAGAAACTGATCGACGAGGGAAAAGTCGGCAGGATCTTCCACTGGAGGGGCGCCTACCTGCAGTCGTGGATCGTGGATCCGAGCTTTGCTCTCACGTGGCATTTACAGAAGGAGTTCGCCGGGTCCGGGCCGCAGGGAGACCTGAACTCCCACAGCGTGGACCTGGCTCGATACCTCGTGGGCGAAGTCAAAAAGGTCGCCTGCATGACTGCTCAGTTCATCAAGGAGCGTCCGCTTCCCGACGAGGTTACCTCCGGGACCTTCAGCGGTGCTTCCAGCGGAAAGGGCAAAGGGACGGTGACGGTGGAGGACGCGGCATTCATGACCGTGACCTTCGCAAACGGCGCGCTGGGAAGCTTCGAGGCAACGCGATTTGCGCCGGGCCGCAAGAACTACAACTATTTCGAGATCTACGGGAACAAGGGCAGCATCATCTTCGACCTTGAGCGGATGAACGAGCTGCAGTTTTTCTCCAGTGATGACCCGGCGAACGCGCAGGGCTTCCGCACGATCATTGCCACGGAGGACGTTCACGACTACGTGGCCAACTGGTGGCCGCCCGGGCACACCATCGGCTACGAGCACGAGTTCGTCCACGCCATGGTGGATTTCCTCAAGGCCATCGACACGAAGACGAAGATCGAGCCGAACTTCTATGACGGCATGAAGGAGATGGAGGTCCTGGAAGCGGGGCTTCGCTCCGCGGAAACTGGAAAGGTTGTCGAGCTGGCCTGAGGCCGGTCCGGAGGGCGCCATGAAAGCCATTCTCGTCCCCGTCCATTTCAAGTCAGGAATGGACGCTGAGTTCACCAAGCACCTGACCATCGTGAGGGATCTGCTTTCCGCGGAGGCTGAGGTCCTTCCCCCGGTCGCACTCGGCGGGAAGTTGCCGGCGGCGGCTGATGCCGTGGTCTTCCCCCAGCTTCTGGGGGATGCGTTCTCCCAGCTTGATGCACTGAAGAAGATCAAGCTGCCCGTCCTCGTGCTGACCTCGGACTTCGGCACGGTGAACATGTGGGACTGGGAGATCGTCACCTTCATGCGCTCCCTGGGCATGAACGCGTTCACTCCCTATGACCTGGAGCAGACCAGGAAGATCTGCCGCGCGCTTGCGCTGAAGCGCGAGATGAAAGAGGTGAAGTTCCTGGTCTTTCAGGACAAGCCGGGAGTCGGAGGGCAGCAGGCGGAGATCTTCAAGCGCTTCTGGTGGTGGGAGGACAAGGCAAGCGAGCTGATCAGGGACAAGTTCGGCATCCGCATCGTTAAGAAGAGCTTCAAGACTCTTGGCGAGCAGGCAATGGCGATCAGCGATGCCGATGCGCGCACGGCGCTGAAAATGCGGCCTGTGCCCATGGAGGGACTGGGAGAACGACCGGTCAGCTCAGCTCTGAAGCTGTACGTCGCGGTCAAGCGGGAGGTAGAGGCGGATCCCTCCATCCAGGGGGCAGGCATCAACTGCCTGAACGAGTCCGAGTACTCCGACACGACCCCCTGCCTGGCGTGGGACCTTCTCTACCAGGACAGGCGCCTGATCTGGGCATGCGAAGCAGACACGCTCTCCCTGCTCACGATGTTCATATTGGAGCGGTCACTGGCGAACCCCATCATGATGAGCAATCTCTATCCCTTCCTCATGGGGGGAGCAGCGCTCAAGCACGAGAAGATCGACAAGTTCCCCGACGTGCCCGAGCCGGAGAACCACCTCCTCATGGTGCACTGCGGATTCTTCGGCGTGGTGCCACGGCCGTTCTGCACGCACTGGACCCTGCGGCCCAAGGTCCTTGCCATCGTGAATGACAACGCGCACGCGATGGACGCGCGCATGGCCACGGGTCCCATGACACTGGCGAAGCTGCATCCCGAGCTGAAGAGCATCCAGGCCATCGCCGGAGAGCTGGAAGGCTACGTCCAGTATCCCGGCACGGACTGCCGAAATGGCGCCCTCCTGAAGGTGAAGGACGGCCCGGCGATCATGAAGGCGTTCTACTCCCATCATTACTGCCTGCTCACCGGCAAGCAGGTGGTGGACATCGAGAACGTCAGCCGTGTGATGGAGATGGGAACGGACGTCCTGTAGGCGCCAAGCCGTGACGCGTTATCTCGGGCGTTCGCGGTATTCCTGCGAGCTCACTCCCACCGGCCGCGATACACGGTGAACTGGTCGTGGTTGAGGATGTGGCTGGCTCGGCTCGTGCACCGCGGCCGAGATGCTCATCATGTTCACGAACAGGGAATGCGCGCAGCAGGGCTGGAGGAAATAGAGTCCTTTTCCTGCAGGATCTGGATCAGCTTGCCCGTGTCGATATTGCCGCCGGAGACAATGCAGACGACCTTACCGGCGGACACCTTTCCGCTCAGAGCCGCAGCAAGTGCAACCGCTCCCGCCCCCTCTGCAACCACGTGCCCGCTCCTGCACAGGATGCGAATGGCTTCAGCCACCTGGGACAGCGTGACTATGAGGGAACCGTCCAGGAGCTGACTGGCAAGACTCCACATCTCCGGGAAAACGCATGGGCCGCCGATGCCGGAGACGAAGCTTGGGGCAAACTCTGTTTCCACCGGCTTGCCCGCGGCAAGGGAAGCGGCAAGCGGCGCGCCGGTGTCAACTTCGGCCGCATACAGCTTGACGTGTGGACGCAGGGCTCTGATGGCCGAGGCTATGCCGCAGCTCAGTCCGCCGCCCCCGAAAGGAATAATGACTGCTTCGACATCCGGCAGCTCCTCGAGGATTTCCAAACCTATTGTGCCGTTGCCTGCCATCACTGCTTCGTCACCGAACGGATGAATCAATGTGCCTTCCATGAACTCGCAGGCATGGTTGCGTTGGATGGCCTGGTAGTCAACAAACGGAACCCTGAAGATCCGTGCACCCAGGCCTTGGATGGCCGCTGTTTTGGTCTCCGGCGCGTCATCCGGGACGACCACCTTGCACGGGAGACCAAGAACGCGCGCATACCAGGCTACGCCGTGTGCCATGTTCCCGGCGCTGGCGGTCCACACACCGTGAGAAAGCCGATCTGTCTCCAATGCCAGGATTGCGTTGCCCGCCCCGCGCATTTTGAACGAGCCCACGGGTTGCAGATTTTCGAGCTTCACAAAGATTTTGCACGGCACCTCGGGTCCGTTCAGGGAAATCAGCGGAGTGCGCACGATGGTGGAAGCAAGACGCGCGCGGGCACTCTCTATGGTCTTCAATGAAACGGCTTTGTGTTCAGTCATTTAAGAAAACTTAACATAGCCGCAATCGAACCTCAACGACGCGAAAATACACTCTGGCTCATGATGGACCATACCCCCCCGTGTGTGCTTGTCGCCGATGATGAGCAATCCATCCGAGGTCTTGTCCGGGAAATCCTGGAACGAAATCATTATTGCGTTCGGATCAGCGCGGACGGCGCCGAAGCGCTGGAATTGCTCGACTCAGGCGCGCATTTCGACTGCCTGGTGACCGACATACTGATGCCGAAGATGTCAGGCATTGAGCTGGCGCTGAGGCTCCACGAAACACAACCTACGCTGCCCGTTGTCATGATCTCGGGCCGAATCTTCGTCAATTCCGATTCTCTGCGGAACCTGGCACCCATGATGAACAACCCCTGTCTGCTCGCCAAGCCTTTCACCCCCGGCACGTTGCTGGCCGCGGTGAAAAGCGCAATAGCACGATCTTGCGCTGGGCCATAGCCCCTGCGCCATGCCCCCGGGCCGCCAGGGCAGCGGCAGACGCCTCCTCAACGGTCCGAGAGCTTGCGCTTGAGCGCGGAGGCCGCCAGTGCGTAACCGCCGTCCGCTCCGTCCGCGAAGTGCACCTCCCCGAATGGCGCCTACTTTCGACGATTCGCAGGTGCTTGTATCCGTGGGATTTCTTGAAGGGATAAGGTTGGTTTCGGCTGTTCCTGCTTCGGTTTGACCCCTCAAAGCCTGTCGATGAAACCTGTTTGCAGCAGGATCTCGGTGGCGGCCTTTCGCCGTTCCGCGGGATTGAGAACCATCCGCACGAGCGCATCAATTGCCGTGAATCCGATCTCTGACGTCGGCTGAGTGATTACAGAAATCGGGAACCGGAGATAGTCCAGCCACTTGTTATCATCATAGGTGACAATCTTGATCTGCTCCGGGATGCTGATGCCGAGCTCGCCAAGGCTGCTCACCAGCTGGTAGCAGACGTCCGACGTGGCGCACAGCACCCCATCCGGACGGAAACTCTCCACAAACTCCCTGATGAGCGCATTGGAGTCTTCCTGGCGGTAGTTCACCGTGAGGATTCGAGGGGGGCATTCCGGCAGCCGCTGGTGGAGAAAGTCGCGGTACCCGATGGAGCGCTGACGCACCGTATACACCGTCTCCGGATAGCCGATGAACCCGATTGTCCTGCATCCCTTGGAGGCGAGGTACTCCGTTCCGAAGTAGCCTGACTCGAAATTGTTGATGCCGACGAAGACCGTCTCGTGCTTGTCGTACTTCCGGTCCACGAAGACCACGGGGATCTGTGGCGGGAATGCCGGAAGAGGCTATTAAGACGATGGTGAGAATGTAAGAGGCGGTTCGCAACCGAGATCTTCTTCTTGTACATCTCGTCGAAGACAGCCACAACGAGAGCAGGTCAGACAGCCCGTGCCAGTGCGGGTTCCACCGAGCCGCGGGCCGCTCCGCGGACCAATTCACGAGGACGCCGAGCCGCTCGACGCAGGGACCTGTACCTCGACGCGATTCTGCCAGAACTCCCGCAGGGCAGCGAAGAGTCTGGTTGCGTTTTCATCTGTGGCTGTCAAAGAAGATATCGATGTCACCGGTCAGGCGTGCGCAGCAGTAGTGGATAACCGCTTCGCCGCCCACGACCATGTACCGCACGGCGTGAGCGGACAGGAGCCGCAGGAAGTCTGCAATGTCAGGGGAAAAGTATGGGGAAGTCACCTTCTGATACTGTCACGAACGTCGGGACACGTATCCCCATACGCGCGTCGCTTCAACTCCTTTGCTGCGCTCCGGCGCTCCTCCGGAGTCATGCGAATGTTTTGCACTATGTCCCACTCCTCAGCCTCAGCGAAAGAGCGCGCCTTGTTGACGATCCTGGCGATCACCTGGTTCCTCAAGAAATCATGGTAAGGCGGCCGGGGCGCACCGTCAACCGCCCGCGTCGGAAGGTCGTCCGATGTCGGAGGACCGAAGCCCTTTCAGCGGGGCCGCTCGCGGTATTCCTGCGGGCTCACACCCACCGCCTGCTTGAAGATGCGGGAAAAGTATCCCTGGTCGGGATAGCCGCAGAGCGAGCCGACCTGCTTGATCTCCATGTCCGGACGCTCGCTGAGGAGCCTCCGCGCGTGGTTGATGCGCAGGTCGCGCAGGTAGCGAACAGGCGCCACCCCCTCCCGGCGCTTGAACAGCCGGGCAAGATAGGGCTGGTTCAGGTGAAACCTGCCGGCCAGGTCGTTGAGCGAAACTTCCTCGGAAAAATGGCCGCGAAGGTACTCCTTGACCAGCGCGGCCACCTCGTCCTGGGCGGTGGACCTCGCGAAATCCGGGTGCTCCGTGTCGAACCTCTTCTGCTCGGCGTCGAGCTGAACGGCAAGCCTCGACATCGTCTTCCTGAGCTCTGCCACCTCGATCGGCTTTAACAAGTAATCCTTGACTCCGAACGCCAGAGCCGACTTCGCATAGCTGAAGTCGTCAAAGCCGCTCACGATGAGGACCTTGGTGTCGGGAAATGCATAGTACACCTCGCGGATGAGGGCAAGCCCGTCGAGGACCGGCATGCGGATGTCAGTGATGAGCACATCGGGAAAGAGCTCGCCGATGGCCTCCAGGGCCTCCCGCCCGTCGGCTGCCTGGCCGACGACCTCGAACTCTGGACAGCAGTCTGCCAGCTTCTTCACGATGTTGCTGCGGATGAGGGGCTCGTCCTCAGCGACGATGACCGAGAATGCTCGTTTTTGGCTCACAGGTACCGCCGATGGTGACAGTTGCGCCGCCCTCCGGATCGTTCTCGACGCGGTAGACCGCCTCGTCTCCGTAGAAGATGCGCAGGCGCGTCGAGATGTTGAGAAGGCCCATGCCGCTGATGGAAAGCGCAGGGTCGGGCGCGGATTTCATGCGGGTCTCGATCGTACGCCGCAACTCTGCAAGCCTCGACTCGTCGAAGCCCGGCCCGTTGTCGCTGATCCCGATCGTCCAGTGATCGCCTTTCCGTTCTCCCCGGAGGGAAATGCGCCAGGGCGGCCGATCACCGAGACCGTACTTCATGGCATTTTCGATGATCGGCTGGATGATGAGCTTCGGCACTTCAACGCCCAGGAGATCGGGGTCGACGGAGATGTCGTAGGAAAGGCTGTCGCGGAACCTCAGCTTCATGCACGCCGCGTATCGACGGGCATACTCGACTTCCTCTTCGATGGTGGCGGTCGAGGATTTCCCCGAGGAGATGTAGCGAAGGAGGTGAGTCATGTTTTCCACGGTTTCGGCGATCTCCCCGGCCATTCCCTCCTCCGCCATGATTCCGATGGTGGTGAGCATGTTGTAGACGAAGTGCGGGTCCATCTGGGACTGCAGCGCAAGGAGCGTTGCCTGCACCTCGTGCGCCCTGGCTTCCAGTGCCTCGTCCATCGATTCGCGCAGCTTGCGCTGCATGTCCTGGAACGCGAGCTGCAGCTCCTCCAGCTCGTCGAGGTCAGAGGTCGGCCGCGCGGAGGATTCGTGTGACACGGTGCTCCAGTCGAGGCCGCTGATCGCGTCGTGGATCCAGCGCAGGGGGATGGTGAGCCGCGCGGCAAGCCGCGCGGCGACCACCGTCGAGCCGGCCAGGAGAAGGAGACCGAAGAGGAGGATGATTGTCGTGAAATCGCGCACCGGCTTCAGGAGGAGCCGTTGCTCCTGGAGCAGCGCGACGCGCCATCCCGACTGGTTGCTCGACGCCACCATGGCGATTTCCGGCTGCGCCGTCCCCGGGTCCCGCAGCGTCAGTATTCTGCCGTCGGGCGCGCCGTGAAGCGCCGCCGATGTCGATGCCGTCGAGGCTCCGCGCCAGGGCTGGAGGGACACACCGTCGGCGTCGAAGACGGCCACCCGGCCGGAGCCCGAGGACATGCCGCGAAAGATCGTGTCCGTGAACTGCTCAACCTCGACCACGCCGAGGGCGGAACCGTACGCGTCGTAGAACGTGCGATACAGGGAGATGTAGGTTCGATCCCGGTACAACGGAAAGGTCTCCGCGAGCAGGCTGTCGGCGTGGGGGAGCGAGAGCTGCTTGCTGCCCGACCTCAAGTCGATTCTCGAGAGCCAGGGAACATCGGACACTCGAACGCGCGCCGCCTGGCTGAACACGCCGGCTCCGATCATCTCCCCCTGCAGATCGTACACGTTGACCTGTGGCACCGGCTTGTAGGGTCCGACGATCGTCTGGATGACGTTGACGATCCGCACCGTGTTGCGATACCGCCGGAGGCTCGCGTCGGAGCCCGGCTGTGCCGGCGGAATGATCGCGCGCTCCCTGAGGAGCTGCCGTATCGCGTCCGAGGATGCGACCGCTACCGAGACCACGTTCATCTTGAAAAGTTCGGAATCCAGCGCTTCGACGAGCTTCGTGGAAAGGTCCTTCAATGCGCTGAAGGCCGCGCGGGTGAGGGCGTTCGCCGTGTAGAAGTAGGAGAAGACGGTCATGAACGCCATGGTGAGAACGATGAGAAGCAGGTACGAGAAAAACAGTGTCGAGCGGACGCTCCTCTTGCGGCTCCAGAACGCTCTCACGGGCTTTTGATGGTAGGGTCGACGTTGCCGCGCTGTCAAGTTTCGCCGAACGGTTTCGCGTAACGGAAAAAAAATCCCTTTGGAAGGTCGGATTTCTCCATGTACAGGGCTCATGACCGGGTCCAGAATCCCCGAGCGTATGCTCGTGGCAACGGCCGGGAGGCGGATCAGGAACCAGGAAGGCCTGTACGTGGCCGTGGCGGGGCTCCTTGCGGCCGCCCTCGTGATCTACCTGTCTACGGGCGTGAACTTCTTCAAGCCAACCAACATCCTCGACATCGCTCGCGGCTTTTCTATGCTGAGCATCGCGGCCATCGGCCAGACGGTTGTAATCATCGGAGGCGGCCTCGACCTCTCCGTTGCCGAGGTCATTTCCACGTCAAACGTCTTCGCGGCAACGTTCATGGCGGGGAACAATGCCCTCTTTCTCCCCGTCACAGCCCTTTCGCTGGCTTTCGGGGCGCTGGTCGGCGCTTTCAACGGCGTGCTCGTGACCAAGCGCAACGTGCCGGCGTTCGTTGCGACCCTGGGGAGCTCCATCGTGCTGCGCGGGGCGCGGCTCATGTGGACGCAGGGGCTGCCGCAGGGCCACATACCGGCCAATCTCAACGCCCTCGGCGTGGGAGCCACCTTCGGGATCCCCAACCTGTTCTATGTCTTCCTGGCCTGCGCGGTCATTCTGTGGGTGGTCCTGACCCGCACCGGCTACGGCCGCAGGCTCTACGCGGTGGGGACAAACCCGTCCGTCGCGACGCTGAGCGGCGTTCGAACCGATCGAACGATCATCCAGAGCTACGTCATCTGCGGCGTGAGCGCCGCGTTCGTCGGCGTGCTCCTGGGCGGCTACACGGGAATGTCCGACCAGAAGATCGGCGAAGGGTACGAGCTGAACTCCATCGCGGTTGCCGTCCTCGGCGGAGCGGCCATCGGAGGCGGCCAGGGGAGCGTCGGCGGCACGGTCCTCGGCGCTGTCATCATCCTGGTCCTGACGAACCTTTCGCTTCTCATGGGATTCCCCATTCAGAGCCAGATGGTCATCAAGGGGCTGGTCATCATTCTCGCGCTGGCGCTCAACGCCCGGCGGACGGTGAAGGCGTGAATACCCCGTTGTCAACGGGTTTGCGAGGGTGAGAAAAGAGGAGGCTTCGAAGACATGAAAAGATTCATTCGTTTGGCCCTGGTGCTGGGGTTGCTGGCCGGCGTCAGCCTGGCCGTGTTTGCGGGAGGCGGCGGCGAGAAGGCCGGCCCGAAGACCAGCGGGATCGTGATCGGCTTCAGCAATGCCGGCATGGGAGACTCCTGGCGGCAGTTCCTGGTGGCCAACTTCAACGCCGAGGTGGCGAAACACCCCGAGATCAAGCAGACGTACATTACCAACGCCGACGAGAAGCCCGAGAAGCAGCTCGCCGATATCGACGATCTGCTGGTGAAGAAGGTCGACGCGCTCATCGTCTACCCCACCGTGGCGGATGCGATCATTCCCGCCATCGAGAAGGTGTACGCCAAGGGGATCCCGGTCATCGTATTCGGCGGGAACATAGCAACCGACAAGTTGACGTGTTCGGTTGAGGAGGACCTCCTTGCGTTCGGACGCGCGCAGGCGAAGTGGCTCGCTGAAGAGCTCAAGGGCAAGGGAAAGATCGTCATGCTCTCCGGCATTGCCGGCAACACCACCGCGGAAGACCGCTACGCGGGCGCGATGGAAGTGTTCAAGCAGTACCCGGGCATCCAGATCCTCGATCACCAGTACACCGACTGGTCGCCCCCCAAGGCCAAGACGATCATGGAGGCCATGATCCAGGCCTTCCCCCAGATCGACGGCATCTGGGCGGACTCGGGCCTCGAGTCCTGGCCGGCCCTGCAGGCGCTGAAGGAAGCCGGGCGCCCGATGGTTCCCTCGACCGGAGACCAGCTCAACGGCTACACGAAGTTCCTGGTGGCCAACAAGCTGCGCGGCTACGCGTACCCCATGACCACGCAGCTTTCCGCGGAGGCCGTGCGGCAGGCTCTCAAGGCCGTCGAGGGACAGAAGGTGGAGAAGAAGGTCTTCATCGCCATCACCGGCTACGGACCCGACAAGATCCAGCAACTCACGCGGCCGGATCTGTCCGACTGGTGGTGGATCGGGGATGACCAGATGCCCGCCCAGTTCCTGCCCAAGCTCTAGGAAAACAGACGTCCGTGTCCGGCGGCCAGTCCGCCGGACACACTCTTTGGGAATGACGGTATGGCAGGCACCGAGACGGTTTTACGGCTGCAAGGGATCACCAAGACGTTCCCCGGTGTACGAGCGCTGGATGACGTCAGCCTCGACTTCGCCCGCGGAGAGGTCCACGGCCTTGTGGGCGAAAATGGCGCGGGAAAGTCGACCCTCATGAAGATCCTGTCCGGCGTCTATCAGTCTGATGCAGGCCGGATCTTCCTGAACGGCGCTCGCGTCTCCTTCAAGAATCCCCACGAGGCCCAGCTGGCGGGAATCAGCATCATCTTCCAGGAGTTCAGCCTGATCCGCGGCTTCGATGTCGCGGACAATGTCTTTCTCAACCGGGAGCCGACGCGCGGCCTCGGCCACATGGACAAGCGCCTGGCGCGCGAGCGCACGCGGAAGCTGCTCTCCGAGATCGGGTTCGACCTCGACGTCACCCGGAGAATCGAAGAGCTCTCCGTCGTCCAGCAGCAGGTCGTGGAAATCGTGAAGGCGCTTTCCTTTACTGCCTCCGTGCTCATCATGGACGAGCCTTCGGCCGCGCTGACAGACAAGGAGCTCCGCAAGCTCTTCGAGATCATCCGCACGCTGAAAGCCCGGGGCGTCACGGTCATCTACATCTCCCACATGCTGGACGAAATCTTCCAGATTGCAGACCGCGTGACAGTCCTGAAGGACGGTAAAGTCGTGGGCACGCGGACCATTCCCGAGCTGACCAAGGATGACCTCGTGCGGATGATGGTGGGCCGGACCATCGAGGATTACTTCCCGGACCTGGGAAAGTCGCATGGTCCCGTGGTGCTCGAGGTGCAGGATCTTGCCAGGGCAGGAAAGCTGTCGCATATCAGCTTCGATCTCCACGCGGGGGAAATCCTTGGCATCGCGGGAATGGTGGGATCCGGGAGGAACTTTCTTGCCCGCTGCATCCTGGGCCTGGAGCCCTGGGACGCGGGCCTGGTCCGCATCAAGGGCACGGTGAGGTTCTGTCGGAGCTTTCGCGAGGCAATGGACGCCGGCTTCGGCTACGTCACGGATGACCGCAAGGCCATGGGGATCCTGGGTCGGATGACGATCACAGAGAATCTCACCATCGCCAGCCTCCGGGACTATCTCGCCTTCGGCTTCCTGCGGCGCTCCCGGGAAAACGCGGATGCCCGCCGGCAGGTTGACCAGCTTCGTATCCGCAGCACCGGCATCGCCCAGCCCGTGGAGACCTTGAGCGGCGGCAACCAGCAGAAGGTCCTCATTTCGCGCTGGCTGCTGCGCAACCCTGAGATCCTCGTGATCTCGGAGCCGACCCGCGGCATCGACGTGGGAGCGAAGGCGGAAATCTACCGCATCATGCGGGAGCTCGCTGCCGCTGGCAAGGCTATCCTGATGATCTCATCCGAGCTCACGGAGGTGATCGGGATGTCGGATCGGATCATCGTGATGCGCTCGGGAGCGATCGAGGGAATCATCGATCAGCACGATGCAAAGGCGTCGGAGGAGCAGATCATGTCCCTGGCGGTCGGTCACGAATGGTCCTTTGCGGGGGGCGGAACGTCATGACGGGTCTCTCCCGCGTCAAACGCCTGTCAGAGCCGCACCTCCTCGTGTGGCTCATCCTTGCGGTTCTCATCATCTTCTGCGCGGCCGCCTCCCCCCTGTTTCTCCAGACAGACAACCTTGGTAATGTATTCCTGACCCAGCCGGTGGGACTCGGTCTTGCCGCCCTGGGCCAGGCGTTCGTTGTGATCTCGGGCGGGATCGATCTTTCCGTGGGATCGGTGATCTCGCTGCTCAGCTCGCTGGCGGCCGGTCTCTACCGGGCGCAGCCCGGGCTGAGCCCCGTCGTCGTCGCGCTTTTCCTCGTGGCGCTGGGAGCGGCAGCGGGCGCCATCAACGGCCTGATCGTCGTCGGTCTGCGAGTGACCCCTTTCATGGCAACCCTGGCAACCATGTCCTTGTTCCAGGGGGCCGTTCTCTTCTATGCCCCCCGGACAATCGGCGGCATTCCGAAATCCTATCGGTTCATATCGGACGGTCTCATCGCCGGCGTGCCCATGAGCATCATCATCTTTGTCGTAGTCATCGCCCTGTGCCTGTACCTGCTGCGGATGAATCGGCTGGGGAAGCATATCTACGCCGTCGGCTCTGACCCGTACGTGTCCCAGATCTCCGGCATTCCGGTTCGACGCGTGCGGTTTCTTTCCTACCTTATCTGCGGGGTCCTGGTCGGGATCGCCTCCGCCTACATGGCGTCACGGCTGGGAGGGGGCGGTCCGAAGGTCGGTGTCGGCTACGAGCTGGATACCATCACCGCGGTAGTGATCGGCGGAGTGAGCCTTGCCGGAGGCTCCGGCAGCCTGCTGGGCACTTTCGCGGGGGTGCTCATCATCGGAGTCTTCTACAACATCATGAACCTGCTGAGCGTCAACGCGTACCTGCAGATCGTGCTCAAGGGGGTGGTGCTGATCGCCGCGGTTTCATTCTATTCGAAGAGGAGAGTGTGAGATGACCGTCGAGTGGCTCGCGAAGCCCATCGCCATCGGAAGGAAGACCGCGCCCAACCGGATCGTGTACCAGCCCACGGAGGCAAACAATTGCGACGCCGACGGAAGCGTCACCGAGCACACCCTGCGCAAGTACACCGCGCTCGCCCGCGGCAGGCCCGGAATCATCCACATCGAGAGCAGCGACGTGACCACACGCACGCAGGCCCGGTCGAACCGCCTGCTGATCCTGGATCACAACATGCCGGGGTTGGAAAAGCTCGTGAAGGAGATCCGCAGGGTCAATGCGGAATCGCCCATCATTTTCCAGCTCAGCCACGCGGGCCGGCTCAGTGATCCGGTGTTCAAGCCGCCAATGTATGTCTACCGGACGAACGGCAACGATCAGATCATGAGCATTGAGGACATCGAGGAGACCCGGGAAGAGTTCGTGGCCGCCGCGCGCCGGGCGTGGACGGTCGGCGCGGACGGAGTGGATTTCAAGCAGGCGCACAGCTTCATCGGGGATGACTTCTTGCATCCCGCGAATACCCGGCCCGACCGTTACGGAGGGAGCTGGGAGAACCGCACGCGCTTCTTCCGCGAGACGCTGGCCCGCATGCGGGAGGCGATTCCGGATCGGGAGTTCCTCATCGGATCGCGCATCACGCCCTACGAGGGAATGCCAGGCGCGTTCGGCTCCGCCGGCCCCGATGATGTTGCGGAGGATCTCACCGAGCCTGTCGCGTTCGCGAAGCTGATGGAGCAGTCGGGGATCAACTTCATCAACGTCTCCGCGGGCTCCGCGGCCGGAAACCTCGAGATGCTCATGCCCACAGCCGCGTACCCAGAAGGAGTGTTCCGTCACTTCAGCTGGACACGCGCAATCAAGCAGAGCGTATCCATTCCCATCATCGGCTCCGGCTATAGCCGTCTTTCCAACGGCGACAAGGCCCTCCACATCTCCAACATGGACAAGGCGAACTTCCTCTACTGGGCGGAAAAGAACGTTCGGGATGGGCATACCGATTTCGTCGGCGTCGGACGCCAGTCCATCGCGGATCCCGAGTTTGCCCGAAAGATCCTGGAAGGCCGCGCCTCCGAGGTCAGGTGGTGCATCACGTGCCAGGAATGCACGACTCTTCTCGGAGCCAACAAGCGCGTCGGATGCACGATCTACGACAAGGAGTACCGGCAGTTTCTGCCGAAAAAGTAGAGGACCCCATCAGGCCCCGGCCTTCAACCGGGAAAGTGCCGCGTCCCAGAGCGCGTCCCGCGGCGGGTCAGCCACGATCTCGACTCGCTCTTTTTTGACCGGGTGGACAAACGAAACTTTCCGCGCATGGAGATGGATCCCGCCTCCGGGGTTGGAGCGCGCCGCGCCGTACTTCAAGTCACCCTTGATGTGGCACCCGACCGCGTGAAGCTGCGCGCGGATCTGGTGGTGCCTGCCCGTTTCCAGCTCGATCTCCAGAAGGTGATATCGCTGGAGGCTGAAAAGCAGGCGGTAGGACAGCCTCGCCTCTCGGGCGCCCGGGCGCGGCGCGCTCCAGGCGTACGACTTGTTCTGCTCGGTGTTCCGTGTAAGCCAGTGCGTCAGCGTACCCGCCTCCGCCGGCGGCCTTTCAGCAACGAACGCCCAGTAGGTCTTGGCAATCTCGCCGCTTCGGAACATGGCGCTCAGCCGCTCCAGCGCTTTCGATGTGCGCGCAAACAACACCACGCCGCTGGTGGGTCGATCCAGCCGATGCGGAATCCCCACAAAGACTTCGCCGGGCTTGCCGCGCGAAGCACGGACGTAGTCCTTCACCCTGTCCGCGAGGGTCTCATCGCCCGTCCTGTCCGCCTGGACGATGTCGGCAGGCATCTTGTTCACCGCGATGATGTGGTTGTCCTCGTAGAGGATTGCGAGCTCCCGCATCCCGTTCCTGAGCGGGAGTATAGACCATCAGCCCGCGGGGACAAACCGCATCGAGATCGAGTTCACGCAGTGACGCGTGTCCTTGGCCGTGAGGCGCTCGCCCACGAAGACGTGGCCGAGGTGCGCCCCGCAGTCGGCGCAGGTGATTTCCGTCCGCATGCCGTCCGCGTCCGGCGTGCGCTTCACGGCGCCGGGGATCTCGTCATCGAAGCTCGGCCAGCCGCAGCGGGCGTCGAACTTGTCCTCCGAGCGATACAGCGGCGCCTCGCATCGCCTGCAGACGTAGGTTCCCTTTTCCCAGTGGGCTTCATATTCGCCGGAGAACGGCCTCTCCGTGCCCTTGTGGACAATGACGCGCGTTTCCTCCGGCGTCAGGGGATTGAGCTTTTTCATGGCAAGCGTAAATATACTCACCACCGTGTCACGAAATACCGGAATCGCTTTCATCGTCGCATCGGCGGCCTGCTATGGAGCCATGCCCATTTTCGCCCGCTATGCGTACTCCTCGGGGGTGAGCCCCGTGACCCTTCTTTTTCTGCGCTTCGCCTTCGCCTCTCCGGTGATGCTGGCCCTTGTCGCGCTTCGCCGGGTGCGGTTCCCCCGGGGTGCCGCCCTGCTCGCCCTCATCGGCCTCGGAGGAGTCATCTACGTTCTCCAGGCCCTCTGCTACTTCACCGCGCTGACGCGCGCTCCCGCGAGCCTCGTGGCCCTTATCCTGTACCTCTACCCGATCCTTGTTGCCATCGGCGCGGTGATCATCTACGGCGAGCGGTTCACGATCGCCAGCGGCATCGCCCTCGTTCTTGCCCTCGGCGGGGCGGCCATGATGATCGGATTGGAGAAAGGCGGGTCCGCCGCCGGAATCATCCTGGCGATGGCGGCCGCGGCAATCTATGCCGTGTACATCCTGACCGGAACGAGGGTCATGAGAACCGTCCCCTCCCTGGCGGCCGCGGCAGTCGTCATCTGTTCAACGGCGGTCGTCTACGGCGGGCTTGCGGCGGTCCGGGGCCCCGCGTGGCCCACGAACGCGGCTGGGTGGGTTTCCATTGCCGCGCTCGCCCTCGTGTCGACCGTGGCCGCCATCGCCCTGTTCTTCGCGGGGTTGGAGCGCGTGGGACCCACAACCGCGTCGATTCTTTCTACCTTGGAGCCCGCGGTTGCCGTGGCGCTGGCGGCAATTCTGCTCGGGGAAGCGCTGACCCTGGCAAAAATCGCCGGCGGCACGCTGATCCTCGGCGCCGTGTTCGTTACGGCGCGCGCCGGGGCGCGACGGAAGGCACCGGCATGAAACCGAGAGACCACTCGCGGCTTCTCAGCGTCCTGGCCGACGAATACACGCGCCGCTCTCCGCGCAGCGCCGCAATCAACAAGGACGCTCTTCGAGTTCTGGTTGACGGCGGCAGCCATTCCATCCGGCTCCTTCGGCCGTTTCCGCCGCGCATCCGCGAGGCGCGCGGGGCGTTTGTGACGGACGAAGACGGGCACCGGATCCTCGACTTCTGGCAGGGCCACCACGCGAACATCCTGGGGCACAACCCGGAGGAGATCACGAATCCCCTTTCGGAGGGATTTACCAGAGGGTTCGGCCTGCAGTCAGGGTTCACCGATGCACTGCAGGTCCAGGCCGCGGAGCTTCTCTGCGCCCGCACGGGAGCGGAGCGCGTGCGGTTTACCACCAGCGGCTCGCTGGCCACCATGTACGCCATCATGCTCGCGCGCGCGGCGACCAGCCGGGAGAAGGTCCTGAAGGTCGGAGGCGGCTGGCACGGCGCCCAGCCGTGGGGACTGGTCGGCGTGGATTATCACACGGATACCATGCACAACTTCGAGCAAGCGGAAAGCCGCGGCCTGCCCGAGGGCGTGGCGGACCAGGTGCTGGTTGCCCGGTTCAACGACATCGGGATGCTGGAAGATCAGTTTCGGAAGCACGGCAAGAGCATCGCCTGCTTCATCCTCGAGCCGTTCATGGCGTCCGCCGGGAGCCTCCCCGCGAGCCTCGCTTTCCTGGGGGCGGCTCGCGACCTCACGCGTAAACACGGGACGCTTCTCATCTTCGACGAGGTGATCGCAGGATTTCGGTTCTGCGCCGGCGGCACCTCACGGGTCACCGCAATCCAGCCAGACCTTGCCACGTTCGCCAAGATCATCGGGGGCGGCATGCCCGTCGCGGCGGTTGCAGGGACTGCTCAGGTCATGGAGCTGGCCGGCAGGGGCGGAGGAGTCAGGTTTTCCGGAGGCACCTACTCATGCCATCCTGCCTCAATGCTCGCTTCCGTCGCCATGATGCGTCACCTCGTCGACCACGAGAATGAGATCTACCCCGCGTTGGCAACCCTGGGCGAGGAAGCGCGACGGACCGTGGAGAGGGCGCTGCGTGACGGGGGCCTGCCGGCTCGATGCACAGGGGACGGCAACGATGCCCTGCCGGGAAGCTCAATGGGTTCGGTTCATTTCCCATATGACCAGTCGCGTCCCTTCGATTCCCCGGAGCAGACACGCAACCCCGAGGTATGCGACGTGGTCCTCTCGGACACTGTCCTTCAGCTTGCCCTGCTCCTGGAGGACGTCTTCGTCATGCACGGGCTGGGCTCGATATCAACAGCGCACACGACACAGGACGTTTCGCGGCTGGGAGATGCATGCCTCAAGGCCGCGAGGAGGATCACGGCACTATCATGAACCGGCGGCCCTGACAAACTCCTCGTGGAGCTCGAAGATTTTCCCACGCGCCAGCTCGGGGTCCACCTCCAGAATCGAGAAGCTGAACACTGGGAACCGGCTTCCCGCGTGCATCAGCCGGCGCAGCTCGTCGCGGATCTCCTCACGCGAGCTGGATCGCAGCCACCCCGGGAAGAGGATGCAGTTGGCCTCGGCATCGGGGAAGACTTCCGCTGCCCTGCTCCACTCCGTGTCCTGCCCGAAGTCGATGCCGGCCACTTTCCCGAGAGCGGCATAGTTGCCCAGGTGCGGAGTCGCACCCGAGTCCTGGTGAACAAAAAACCTTGCTCCGATCGAGCTCGCATATTCCGCGAGCGCCCGGTCGTAGGGGAGGTTGCAGTCCCGGTACTGCGTCGGAGAGATCATGGCGACCGTGCAGTCGCCGACAAACACCGTGTGCAGTTCCCTGCCGTCGATTCGGGGGAACTCCCGAAGACAGATTCCCATGAGATCGGTCACGCTCGCATAGAATGCCCGAAGGAGGTCGGGGTCATCCACTGCCAGGAGAAGAGCGTCTTGCCCGAACGCAGAGACCGCGGTATTGATCACGGAGCCCAGGTTTTGCAGGCTCGTCAACGGCGCGCTGTGCAGGTTGAACCCCAGCCGACGCTCAGCTTCCTCCCGGTCGCAGTTCTCCCGGACCCAGCGCGCCTGCTCCATGACCACGCGTACCGGCTCTGCCGAGCGGAAGCGATTCAGTGTCCACGCGGGAATGCGCCGGATCTCATCGGGATCGAGCGACCGATGCTCACACGCGGGGTCTTCCGACGCGGAATAGAGCGTGCGGCAACCGAACATTGCGGGCACAAACCGATGGCCGAACGGCTCGATGGAAGCGCGGGGGAAGGGCTCCTTGAACCCGAGGCCGATCGCGGCAAAATCCTCCCAAACCAGCCGATCGATCTCCAGGAGCTTTTCCACGCGCCAGGCAATGTCCGTGTGGAAGCGCTCTCCGAAATCCAGCCCGTAGCGCTCATGCAGGAGGCTCGGGGTGAGCCCGAGTGTGAGTCCGAACCTGCCGTGCATCTGCTTTGGGTAGAAAAGCGACATTTCGCGCCACTCAGCGACCGCTACTCCGCCACCGCCGCTTCGCGCCTTCGGCCAGCCGCTGCTTTTGCCTTTCTCAGGAAGGCAGCGGGCACGAGCGCGATCAGGGTAAAGGCGGCGGTAACGATGAACACATCGTCGATGGCGCTGACAAAAGATGCCTTCTGAATGACCCCCCAGAGATAGGCAAGCGCGACGCTCGAGCCATGCGCGCCACCGCCTGTTGCCGCGCTCGCATGCCCTAGAAAGCCCATGGCCGCCGAGTTGGCGGGGTTGACCTCCCAGGCAAGTCGTGCAGCGTGCACTGTCTGGCGTTTGGTCAGCATCGACGTCAACACGGCAATTCCGAACGAGCTGGACACCCGCCCGATGATGTTCGTGATTGCGGAGGCCCGGCCGATCATCTCCGTCGGGATGTCCACCATCGCGGCGGTCTGCGCCGGCATGTTGGCAAGAGGCATGACAAGGCCGCGGAACATCACCCATACCATGATCGTGCTGGTCGCGGTGGAAAGATTCAGGTTGCGGAAGAGGAAAGTGATGAACGCAAGGAAGATCAGGCCGGCGAGGACGAGAGGACGTGCCCCGATCCTGTCGAAAAGCCTTCCGATGATCGGCATCATCAAGCCCGAGACAAGGGCGCCCGGCATCATGAGCAGTCCCGTTTCCAGGGCTCCAATACCGCGGATGCTCTGCAGGAACAAGGGGAGAAAGAACAGGCCGGAGAACATCCCGATCATCGTGACAATGATCGTGAGATTCGCCAGCGTGAAGCTCGGATACCGGAAGACCCGCAAATCCAGAAGCGGGTTTTCTGACGTCAACTCGAGGTAAATGAAAAGGATGAAGGAAAAAAGGCTCACGCAGAACAGAAGGACCGTTCTCTCGTCCCCCCATCCCCAGTCCGCCCCCTTGGTGAGGGCCAGCAGCAGGCTGAACAGGGCGGT
>DATKLB010000280.1:0-9119 GCA_035542615.1 Spirochaetia bacterium
TGCGATGTCCAAGTAGCCGTTGGAGACTGCCCTCCCATGAGCTGCCCGGTCTGTCGCAAACGGTGCATCCTTCTTCCAGAACCCTGCAGCGTACTGGGCGAAAGTAATGTTCTCTCGCCGCTCCTTGCGTCTGCGCGCTTCGGATTCGCACCATCGAACAGCATCGTCTTTTCGCGTGCAACCTGTCGAAACAGCGGAACCGTAGGCGCCGGTCTCGTCGCGGAAGACAGCGTAGTACATAGGGCGGTTGGGACTAGAAGTTGTGGGCCGTGTGTGAAGAGAGTAGGGGCGTTTCGGGCGTTCCATGCCTGCCTCCCTCGACTCACTCTCGATGTCAGAGTGAGTGTCATAGTAGGGCTACATGGAACCGCCCGTTTTCGGGTAGGTTCCTAAGTCTCTACAACGTAGAAACTTACTATGGGCGATACTGGGATTGAACCAGTGACTTCTACCGTGTGAAGGTAGCACTCTCCCGCTGAGTTAATCGCCCGCGAGGAGCCCTTGTCAGGCGCCTCGATTGTGCGTACGTTATACAGTGGCCTCTGAGAGATGTCAATGCGCGCAAGTTTCCTGGAGGTTTTCTTTGTCAAAGATGGGCCCTCATGGGCATTATGAAAATCAGATCGCTCGGTGTACGAAAGTAGACAAAATGAGCAGCTTTCCTCAGAGAAGCGATTTGTTGCTGATAAGTAACACAACAACAAAGAATTAGAGCAAAAGACACCTGAACCGGCTTGGTACCGATCTTGCATTGTTGAGCGCAGCGAAGATCGACATCATGCAGGATAGCCAGGAAGCGGTTCGCCCCGTCGAGCGGGCAACAACACAGACTATAGCAGGGATTGCTCGGGTGCAGGGGGAGTTGGTCAGAAAGTCCCTCCACCTCCTCATTGCTGTTGTTCCCGTTCTCGCATCGGTGAACCTGCAGGCAACGCTTGCGCTCCTTGCGTTCGGGACGCTTTTCTACGCCTTCGCCGAAAGCTCACGGCGGCACGGAAGCCGCATCCTGGTCATCAGCGACCTCACTGTTATCGCATCCCGGGACAAGGACAAAGCTGGATTCGTCCTCGGGCCGGTCACCCTTGGCCTTGGAGCCATGATTTCCCTTCTTCTCTATCCCGAGCCGTCTGCGTCGATTGCGATCTATGCCCTTGCTTTCGGGGACGGCCTCGCAGCGCTGGTGGGAAGGGTCGTCGGTGGACCCCGCGTCCCCTTCCTGCAGGGAAAGACATTCAGCGGCAGCCTCTCCTGCTTTGCAGCCGTCTTCGTGATGGCGTATCATGTGAGCGGCCGACCAGTAGAATCGCTCATCATCGGCACCGTGGCCATGGTCCTCGAGGGAGTCCCGACGGGCAACTTCGACAACATCATCATCCCGTTCGGCGTCGGGATGGTCGCCACCAAGCTGCTGATTCCATAACCGCGCGAGTCGGTCGCGCGCCTCCAGCTTCACTTCTCCCGGGAGATTCCTGAAAGCGTTCGCAGGCAGACCACCGCCCCAGCGGCAAGCCCGGCTATCGCGCCTCCAAGCAGGAGCGGCAGCACGCTGAAAAAGAGCAGCTCTCGGGCTGCCAGGATCAGCAGGAAACCTCCCGCGACCACGAGAAACCTTCGATCCTTCTTGATGACGGATGCGCCCACGGTGGTAAGAACGATGAGCGCCGCGATCACGAGGTTCGTGAACCATACCCCTTCTTCATCGCCCAGCTTCCAGGTGAACTGTGAGAGGAAGGTCGACCTGTCAAGCGGGATGCTCGCCGCTATGATCAACGCGACGAGGAGCGCCGCCCCGCCAAGCACAGAGGCTCGGCGGTATTTCATGTCGATGCAGGAAAGGCTTGCAAGAAGGAGGGCGAAAAGCCCGACGTACCTCCCCCAGTACACGATGCGGGTCAGAACGAAAGCGGTGGAGATGAGGTGTTCGGAAATATACAGTGAAGCAGTTGCGCCTCGAATGCATTCCGTCGTGAGGGAAAGAAAGAACAGCAGGAGGTAGGGAAAGACGGGAGTCAGGCTCCTGCGATGCAGTCGATATGCGCCGATGGAAGCGACACCACCAGCGACTGCCGTCCCGAGGGTGCCCGCAACAACCCCCATGGCCTGGGTTCCGTTCTCCGGGCTGGGGTCACGGTAGACGAGCCACCAGGGGTTGCTCGGCAGCGTCGACAGGGCAGACGCGAGCGAGGGCCGGCCCAGCAGAAAAATGAACGACGCCGCGGCTGCGAGGCCGAGGAGCAGCGCGAGAGCGAATGCGACCGCGAGCAGGGGTTTTTCCCAGGGGCTTCGCACGGGCACGAGTGTAGGATGATATAGGCGAGCAGGTCAAAAGCATTGTAGTCTTCTTTGCATGATCCTGATCTTCAGGAAAGGTGCTACTGAGGAGGAGATCCAGGGCGCCCTTCGCAAGATCGAGCGCCTGGGGTACACGCCGCACCTGAGCCGCGGCGCGGTCAAGACCATCTGCGGTGTTACCGGTGATGACCGCGCTCTCGACCAGTCCGAGTTTGACCAGATGCCCGGCGTGGAGAGCGTGCTGCGAGTCCTCAAGCCATACAAGCTTGCATCGCGCGAGTTCCACCCGGATCCCACCCGGGTTGCCATTGGCGGAATCAACGTGGGGCCGGGAAGCTTTACCGTCATCGCGGGGCCCTGCTCCGTGGAAACCGAGGGGCAGGTCGAATCCACCGCATCACTCCTGCAGAGCTCGGGGCTCAAGCTCATGAGGGGCGGGGCTTTCAAGCCGCGCTCATCGCCATACTCGTTCCAGGGACTCGGGGAGCAGGGTCTGCAGATCCTGAGCGCGGCGGCAAAACGCCACGGCCTGACGGTCGTGACGGAGGTTCTCTCCGAGTACGATGTCGAGCTGATCAGCCGCTACGCGGGAGTGTTCCAGGTCGGCGCGCGCAACATGCAGAACTTCGCCCTTCTCAAAGTGCTGGGAGAGACGCGCACGCCCGTTCTTCTCAAACGGAGCATGATGGGAACCATCGAGGAGCTGCTTCTTTCCGCGGAGTACATCATGAAAGGCGGCAACTCCCATGTCATCCTGTGCGAGAGGGGAATTCGCACTTTCGAGACCGAGACGCGCAACACGCTGGACATCGGCGCGGTGCCCGCCATCAAACGACTGAGCCACCTGCCGATCATCGTGGACCCGAGCCATGCAATGGGGAACTGGCACTACGTGCCCGCGGCATCGATGGCTGCCCTGGCCGCGGGGGCGGACGGAGTCATGATCGAGATCCATCCCAACCCCACGGAGGCAAAGTCCGACGGGAAGCAGAGCCTCAACTACGACCGCTTCGAGGACCTGCTCGGCCGTCTGAAGGACCTTGCGCCCCATCTGGGCACGGGCGTGAACTAACACCCCGCGCTGCTCAGATTCCCCTACAGAAACGCGCGAGCCGTACGATACTGTTTATAGGAGTACCTATGTCGAAACGGCTCGCACCGATAGGGGTCCTGATCCTCATGGTGACGGTCGCCGCGTCTGCGGGCGATATTGCCCGGTTCGTGAATCTCGGGTTCTCCCCTGACTCCCGCTACTTCATGTTCGGGCAGTATGGAATCCAGGAAAAGACATCGACTCCGTGGGCGGAGACGTTCATCGTCGACGTGAGGGCAAACGCTTTTGTTGCGCACGGGATCCGCAAGGCGTCATCGACTCAGCAGGTCGATTCGGGCAACGACGGCATCGGCGCTCTGTTCGACGCCGCCGCGGAAGCGCGCGCCCAGGTGGTGCGGTACAGGATTCATCACCTCCTGACCGGGAGGATGCTCTACATCCTGGCGGACGGCGCTCCCCCTCCTGATACCATCGACTTCCGCGACTTCCAGGCCGGCCGAAGCTACCAGATCAATCTGACTCAGAATCCGCCGGCGGGGGAATCAGGGGCTGCCTACTGGCTGGTCATCAGCGTGACGTACAAGGACGGGACGGTCCACACGTACCGGGCCGGGGACATCTCCCTCCGGCGGCCTGGCGTGAGGGCCTACCATATCAAGGAAATCATCCTCGCGCCCAACAACGCCTCCCTCGTGTTTCTGATTCAGCGCGAAGAGCAGGATACGCGAGGAAACAACATCCGCTACATGATCGAGACCGTGGGGATCAACTGAGCCTAGCCAGGGATGGCGGAGGCGCGCCAAGCACATGGACGTGCGGAAGGCGCGCTTGTCGGGATCGGGACGGCCGCTCGCGCTCACGGCCCTGCCCGAGGCCGTATCGTCCTTGACTCCGACCTTCACCTGACCGTAGAATGCCGCCCATTCCAGGGAGATCTCCGAGAGAATGGCTGAAAAAATAACCCCGAGGGCAACCGACTACTCGCAGTGGTACATCGACATCGTGACGAACGCACGGCTCGCCGACTACGCGCCGGTCAAAGGCTGCATGGTCATCAGGCCCCGGGGCTACGCCCTGTGGGAAATGATCCAGCAGGGGCTGGACGGGTTGTTCAAGGAGACCGGGCACGTCAACGCGTACTTCCCCCTTCTCATTCCGGAGAGCTTCATCAAGAAGGAAGCCGAGCACGTGGAGGGGTTCTCTCCCGAGCTGGCGGTCGTCACGCACGCGGGAGGGGAGAAGCTGGAAGAGCCGCTCGTGATCCGTCCCACCTCCGAGACGATCATCTGGAGCATGTACAAGAAGTGGATCCAGTCCTACCGCGACCTTCCCCTTCTCATCAACCAGTGGTGCAACGTGGTGCGCTGGGAGAAGCGCACGCGCCTGTTCCTTCGTACCAGCGAGTTCCTCTGGCAGGAGGGGCACACGGCGCATGCCACCGCGGATGAGGCGGAGGAAGAGACTCTCCGCATCCTGGACGTCTACCGGCGGTTTGCCGAGGACTTCATGGCCATTCCCGTTCTGCACGGTCTGAAAAGCGATTCGGAGAAGTTCGCCGGCGCGGTACGCACGTACTGCATCGAGGCCATGATGCAGGACGCCAGGTCCCTGCAGGCCGGGACGTCGCACAACCTGGGCCAGAACTTTGCGAAGGCGTTCGACGTGACCTTCCAGACACGGACCAAGGCTCTCGATCACGTGTGGGCCACCTCCTGGGGCGTGTCCACCCGGCTGATCGGGGCGCTGATCATGACTCACGCTGATGACAAAGGGCTTGTCGTTCCTCCCCGCCTTGCTCCCGTGGAGGTCGTGATCGTTCCGATCTTCAAGAACGAAACACGGGATGCCGTCACGGGCTTTGCGCAGAAGCTGCGGGACGCGCTGAAGCCCGGCTTTCGCGTCACGCTCGACGACGACGATCAGAACACCCCGGGGTGGAAGTTCTCGGAATACGAGCTTCAGGGTATTCCTCTGCGCGTGGAGATCGGACCCCGTGACATGGAAAAGGGTCAGTGCGTTGCGGTGCGGCGGGACACCGGAGAGAAGATCTTTCTCCCCGTTGCCGAAGCGGCCGTGCGCCTGCGCGCGCTGCTCGACGATATCCAGAAGTCGCTCTTCAAGCGCGCCCTGGATTTCCGAACCTCGCACACCTTCCGCGTAACGGAGTATGAGGAGCTCAAAAAGCTCCTCGACGATCCCGGAGGCTTCATCGAAGCAGGATGGTGCGGCGATGCGGCCTGCGAGGCGAGAGTGAAGGAAGAGACCAAGGCGACCATCCGCCTCATACCTCTCGACGGGACCAGGATGTCCACGGCACCGGAAGGCAGCACATGCATTATCTGCGGGAAAAGCGCGCGACGCCTGGTGATATTCGGCAGGGCGTACTAGTCCTCGCCCTTTCGGCAGTAGCCGCGACGCTCATCGCCTGCGGCCCGGGAGGGCCGGCTCGTGGAGGCGCACCGGCGGGCGTCGGCCGCGAGGCCCGTGCCTCGTGGCTGCAGCTTCAGTCAACGGTGTTCCAGACAGTTGCTGCGCCCGACGCCTCCCCGCCAGTTCCCTCGCTGCCCTGGACAGTGCAGTCCCGGGTTGCAGACATGGCGTTCCTGGGTGATGTGGTGTATCTCGCCATCAACGGCGCAGGCCTTGCGGCCATCGACCCCGATGCTTCGGGGGCGTTGAAGTTCAGCTATCATTACGACACCTCGATCTTCCCTCATCGGACGATCACGACTCTGATCCCCCGGCACGGGGACCTCATGATTCACCTCTACTACAATGCCCTGTTGAATGACGCAAAGCCGGGGGACCTTCTTCTTCGAGGCATCAGCCTGGTGACCTTCCTGCCGGGACAGCGAGATTTCGCCTTTCTCATTCCTCCCTACCAGAAGAAGAATCCCGAGTGGGAAGCGGTCGGTTTTGCCCCGATCTCGGAGGACGAGTTCGATTTCGAGTGGAAATACACGGACACATCCGAGACACGCTTTGTCTACACGCGGTATCGCGCAGACATGCAGGTGGAGGCGGGAAGCAACCGGGACGCGTATATCGCCGCCCTGGGTACTCCCGCCCTCGAAGGACCGGACGTCCCGCCTTCATACAGCGCTTTTTTCGAGGATTGTCGATCCCGTCTCACGATGCCCGCCGGAACAGCTCTGCATTTCAAGGTGCGATTCCGCAGACTGCCGGTCCAGAGATACTTTCGCTCGGGCCCGGATCAGGATTCCATCCTCGTCATCCACGTGCTCGACGAGAACGGTACTCTCCGCGCGCTGCTTCCCGGAGGCCAGGTGCTGGAAAAGCCCGCGGGCGTCGGCTCCTCGCGAACCATCGCTCTCCCTGAGCTTCCGGCAGGTTTCCGCTACACGGATCTGCTGAAAAAGGACGACTCTCTCATTGTTACCTGGGAGGAAGCTCGGTTCACAGAAGTGGGCAGGGCGGGGATCCTTGTCCTTCGGCGCTTTGACTAGTCCACGTTCTTCACTGCCGCTGGCACGCCCCCCGGCTGGCTGGAGGTGCTCAGGAAGCTCGCAAGGTCGAATACGACCGGCTCTTCGATGAGAAAAGCCTCGGCATAGGCGACCCCGATCATGATGCCGTAGGTTTCCCTGAACTTTCGAAGGGCATCGAGCACTTTCCCGTCCCGAAGGCTCATCTGCGATTCATGGCAGCGCGCGATTGCTTCCCATTCGGTCATGTGTGCCGACACGTCGTTGATGAGGCTGGGCGTTCGCGACCGGGGGACCATGTAGTAGAGGAGGTGATCCGCATTCCAGGGCTCCCCGCGGACATCTTTCAGGCCCGAGAACCGGGCATACCGCAGCGCCGAGCGCACGATCGCGCCTGTTGCCACGTGATCGGGATGGGCGGCCCCGTCCTTGTGATAGCTCGGATTGGTGTGGTAGGGCGCAAAGACGATTTTCGGCCGGAACCTGCGCACCACTTCAGCGAGGCGCACGCGCGTCTCGAAGGTGTCGAAGATCCTGCAGTCCTGGAAGGAAAGGATTTCCAGCTCGCCGCCAAGCTTCGCCGCGGCAGCGCGCATCTCGTTCTCCCGCTGCTCGCCGGTGCCGAATGTCCCTGCCTCCCCGCGGGTCAGCACGCATACGGCGACCGAGGCTCCGTCGCGCACGAACTTGACCATGCTTGCCCCCATCCCGAACTCGGCGTCGTCGGGATGCGCACCGAACACCAGTACGTCCGCCATCATAGAGAAGATACGCGCCACCCGATGGCGCGTCAACAAAGGGAGGCCGCGGCCGGCAAAAGTCTTGACAGCCTTCGGGGAGCCGGGCGATTCTAAGACCACGCACATGAACGGCAATTCCTCTCTTACGGGCAACAAGCTTCTTGCCGGCCTCTCCCCTGAGCAGCTCGCCCTCGTCTCCCCGCTGCTGAGACGTGAGGAGTTTAGCGATGGTGATGTGATCGTAAGCCAGCACCTGCCGCCGGAGCGCGTGTACCTCCTCGTGGATGGATACGCCACCGTGAAAAAGCGCCTGCCCGATTCCGAGGAGATCGAGATCGCGAAGCTTGCCGCCGGGGATTTCTTCGGAGAGCTCGGGATCCTCCGTGATGCGCGCGAGCACTCGGCAAGCGTGGTTGCGACTGGCAGGGTCAAGACCTTCTCCCTGGGGAGGGACGACTTCACTCGCCTCCTCTATGATTACTCCCCGGTCGCACGGAACATCCTGTCGAACATCGTCGTTCAGCTCCAGGACATGAACCAGCGCTACGTGGCAAGCCTGCATGCGGAGAAGGTGGAGCTGGAGCGGCAGGTCCTGGAGCGGACCCGAGAGCTCGCGGCCGTGGGGGAGAGGCTGCGCAGGGAGCTTGCACTGGCGCAGACCATCCAGCGCAATCTCCTGCCCGACAAGACCAGGAGCTTCCCCGGGGTGATGGTCACCACGGATTACGTTCCCTGTGAGGAGCTGGGAGGCGATGTCACGGGCGTGTTCCCGGTGGATGACCACCATATTGCCGTGTACGGAGGAGACGTGTGCGGCCACGGAATCTATGCGGCGCTGGTCATGAGCTACGTCAAGAAACTCATCGAGACCTCCGTCAAGCGCATGCTCATCAACCGCCAGTACGTGGTCAAGCCTCCGGGCGCCGTGCTCACCTCGATCAACCACAGCTTCATCTCGGAGATCAGTCAGGGGGATCCTGAGATCTATCTCACGCTTTTCCTGGGCGTCCTCGACCTGCGAAACCTTTCCTTCGAATACTCTTCGGCGGGCACGCATGTCCCGCCGCTGGTCGTTTCCCCTGAGCGCGCGTCGGAGCTCTTCGACACCTCCGACTATCCCATCGGGCATGTGCCGGGCCACGAGTATGACACGCGCAAGTACGTGTTCTCGCGCGGAGAAGCATTCCTGTTTCTCAGTGACGGAGTCGTGGAGGCGCGCGATCAGTCCGGCGCCTTCGGCATGGGGCGGCTCAAGGAGCTGTCCCGCCGGGCAGCCAGGACGGAGGCGGGCCTCGATGTGAGCTCGATCGTCGCCTCGGTCCGCTCCTTCCTCGGTGATGCTCCTCCGCAGGACGACATGTGCCTCCTGGCGATGTCGTTCACGGCCGCCGACCCTCGCCCCTGATGGACCGGGGCCTCGCGCTCATGCGCGCGATTCTAAGGTCTCCGCGCATGGGTCTCCGTCGCGGGGTTGACAGCATGCCGAACCCCTCCGTATGATGAATCCGGTCGACCGCGGGAGGCTCGACGTTGAACGGGGGCGTAGCTCAGTTGGCTAGAGCGCTTGAATGGCATTCAAGAGGTCGT
>DATKLB010000281.1:0-26320 GCA_035542615.1 Spirochaetia bacterium
GTAGTTCTGCGCGAAAGGCACGCTGGCCTCCACCTCCGGCTGCGCGGACAGGAATCGAAGGACCCTGTCGGCGTCCGGAACGACAGGGAGAGGCGTGTTGAAGGAAAACGGTGACGGGATCTCCCGCGAGCGCGCGGCGTAGACGATGAAATCACCAGTGAAGTTGCGGATGATCGAGTTGCGGGAAGCGATACCGGCTGACCGGGTGATGGTTGTCCCGACCACCAGGAGGAGCGTCCCGAACACGACGAGCACGGCAATCATCATCATGCGGCTCCTGCGCCGAAGCAGCGAGCGAAGCGCGATCTTCAGGACGATCATGAGTCGCCCCTGGTTTGGTCCCCGACAACGAGCCCATCGTGAAGGTTCACGACCCTGCGGGCGTGCTCCATGATATGCGCGTCATGGGTGGAGAACACGAGGGTGGTCTTTTCCACCTGGTTGATCGTCCTCATGAGCTCCACGATCTTGTGGCCCGTTGCGCTGTCGAGGTTGGCCGTCGGCTCGTCGGCAAGGACGATCAGCGGGCTTGTCACCAGGGCGCGGGCTATGGCCACGCGCTGGCGCTGACCGCCGGAGAGCTCGCTGGGCTTGTTCTTCAGGCGGTCGGCGAGCTGGACCTCCTCCACGAAGCGCATCACGATCTTCTCCCGCTCCCGCCGGGACAGCGAGCGGCGAAGGAGCAACGGGAACTCGATGTTCTCGTAGACGTTCAGGACAGGGATGAGATTGAACGACTGGAAGATGAATCCTATCTTTGTGCGCCGGTAGCGGGTCAGATCGGTGTCGCTCAGATGCTCCACCTCGGTCCCGTCGATCAGAACGCGTCCGGCGGAGGGGTTGTCAATGCAGCCAATCATGTTGAGGATTGTGCTTTTTCCCGAGCCGGAGGGCCCTGCAATGGCCAGAAAATCCCCTTTCTCTATTGCCAGCGAAACGCCGCGAAGCGCATCGACTCTTGTGTCGCCCAACATGTAGTGCTTTCTTACGTCAGCAAGCTCAACAACGCTCATCGACTAACCTCTTTACCACAATTTGATATATATTCTCATAGTGAACAAACAAGTCAAGAGGAAAACTTTGAGAAATCTCACTGTTGAGCTCAATTACTGTGATAGATTATCTCTTTTTGAAATATGGATAGTCGTCCTATCATGCAGTGACGGAACGCGGAGCGCGGCCCGCACCCGCTGGAGCTTCGCCTCAGGAACCACGTCTGAGCCGGCACCTTGCTGGACGTTCAATTGGAGATCGGACGCGGCACTGTTAATCACAAATCGTAGTTTTCATGCAAAGATTCTCTTGAAACATCACTATTTGAAATATATATTTGGTCTATGATAGCAACGCAGCAGAAAAAAGATGCTCTAAGTTCACTAGCTCAAAGCAAAGACGAGATTGGCGCAACTCTGCGAACGTTCTTCTTGCTGAAGAAGCCGCAACTGATACAGGCAGATCCGCTCGCCGCCCTTGCGTGCGACCGGCTGCTGGAGTTCACGCTGAGTGGCAAGATGATCCGCGGATGTCTCGTCTCGCTCGGCTTTTCGATTTCCCGGGGAAGCAAAGCGGGAGTGGGCGGCGAGCTCGTCCGGGAGGCCGGCGCTGCAATGGAGCTTTTCCAGTCTGGCCTCCTCATCCACGACGACATCATGGACCGCGACCTGACGCGGCGGGGAAGGCCGACAATCTTCAATCAATACAGCAGGGACGCGGCGCGAGACGGGATACCGGATTGGCGCCATCTCGGCGAAGCCTTGGGAATCTGCGCCGGAGACCTCGCATTCTTTCTTGCGTATGAGCTGATAGCCGGGCTTGCTCTCAGTCCGGCGGCACTGGGGAGGGTTCTCTCACTTATTTCACGTGAGCTGGCCGCAGTCGGCATCGCGCAGATGCGGGACGTCGCTTGGGGCTCAGCATCCTCCGCCAGACCTGACGAGGAACAGATCCTGCGCTTGTACAGATACAAGACGGGCCGCTATACATTCTCCCTGCCGCTCATGGCCGGCGGCATACTGGCCGAGGCGGACCTGCGCACCATGAATGCCCTGGAGTCTCTCGGGGAATGCCTGGGGATAATGTTCCAGATTCGTGACGATGAGATCGGCCTCTTTGGAGACCCGCGCCAGACGGGAAAACCAGTCGGCTCGGACATCAGAGAAGGCAAGAAGACGCTCCTCTTCGCGAGGCTTATCTCAGCCTGCAGCCCCGAGGACTCCAGACAGCTCTCGGATCTTTTTGGCAATCCGCACATCACGGAAGACGACCTCGACTACGTGCGGGGCCTGGTCGAGTCCTCCGGAGTGCGCGAATCGCTTCGGGCCACGCTGCAGGCTCTGCAGGACCAGGCAGCCGCAATTATTCGGGATCTGCCGGATTGCACCGGAGAAGATCGAGACACGCTCGAGGGTCTTCTGGATTTTGTTGCAACCCGCTCGAGCTGAGCCATGAAAGCCTTGCTACTCGGCAGCCCTTTCTCCTTTGTCTGCGGGGGATTCTCTGCCGACGAGAGAGTTCGCTGCTTTCACCGCGGACTCGGCGTTCCCGGCGGTGCCGTCCGCGCCGATCTCCTGCCAGAGAGTGGGACGGGATTGAAAAACCCGGCCGCCCGCCAGGATCTTGACCTTCTTCAGAAAGGGCTTGTCGCGGATAGCGGCAATCAGATCCTCTGCCTCGGGGACGTTGTCGAAGCGGGTGACGGAAATGGCGAGGAGATCCGGAGGTCTGTCTGCGAGCATTTCGATCACATGCCCGATGCTCAGATTCCCCCCCGGGAACAGAACATCCCACCCGTCGAGAAGAAGAAAATCCGCCACCATGCGTGGTCCGATTGTGTGCCGCTCGCTGGAGACCGCAAGAACAACGCAGCGCTGACCGCCGGCTGCGGGCCGGTCAGTCATGAGCGGTTGAATGATTCGCGACATGATGCGCTGGGTCGCTTCGCTGATTGCGTGCTCCTCGCCCACCCGCAGCTCCCCTCGCTCCCACAGTCTACCCGTTTCTTTCAGGGCTGGCTCGAGCACGTCGAGATAGATTTCCTTGATGCCCGCCCCTCTCCTCATGGCCGACTCGAGGAGCTCCAGGGCGTGCTCGAGCAGCTTGCTCCTGAGCAACTCGAGATATTGCATGGCCAAACCGGAAGTTGCTCTGGACGGCTCACGCTTGACGGCTACCGTGGCGTCGTCGGGGCCGTTCAGCGCGTCGCTTCGTCCGAGAAGAAAGTCCAGGCTGACTTTGAAAAAATCGGCAAATCGTCCGAGCATCTGCTCGTCGGGGAACCTGAGCTTTTTCTCATAGTTGGCAATTGTAGTCTGGGCAACGCCAAGGGCTTGAGCCAAGTCAACCTGGCGAAGATCTCTTTTTTTCCTCAACTCTCGCAGACGCGTTGCAAAGTCAGCCATGATTCAACACGCTTTGTATACCGACTTGATAAGGGTAGCACGTTTCGTGGAAGAGAATCAAGTATGGGAGTAATGAATTGAGTGAGAAGGCAGTTCTTGTTGTCGGAGCAGGTATCGGGGGCCTTTCTCTGGCCTCTCTTCTGGCGAATCGAGGGTTGAAAGTCCGCGTTCTTGAAAAGAACTCCTCCGTGGGCGGCAGAGCCCGCATCTGGCAGAGCAGCGGGTTCACCTTCGACATGGGCCCTTCCTGGTACCTCATGCCGGAAGTTTTCGAGACATTCTTCGAGTCTCTCGGTACGCGCCGCGAGAGCCTGTATCCTCTCCAGAAGCTCAATCCGTCATATCGGGTCTTCTTCTCCCCTGATGAGCAAGTGGACATGGTGGTCGACGAGGCCAAAAACTTCGCCACTTTCGAAGGTTTCGAGCCTGGGGGCGGGTTTCAGCTCCGGCGCTACCTCGCGGATGCCCGCTCCAAATACGAAACCGCGATGAGCGAGTTCGTGTACAAGGAATATTCCTCTCCTCTGCAGTTTCTGAACCGCCGGATGCTGGTCGAAGGGGCGAAGCTGAACGTTCTGGGGAGCCTGGATCGGCATGTGCGGAGGTATTTTCGAGACCGCAGGTCCCGCCAGATCCTCGAGTACCACATGGTGTTCCTCGGAAGCAGCCCGTACAACGCCCCGGGGATGTATGCGATCATGTCGCACGTGGATCTCTCCCAGGGTGTTTTCTACCCGAGGGGCGGGATCGGAACGCTCGTCAACTCCCTGGAGAAGGTTGCACTCTCCGCCGGCGTCGAGATCCTGCTCGACCACGAGGTGACAGGGATCGAAGCCTCCGGAAGGCGCGTACGCCGTCTGCGTGTCGATGGAAAAGGAGCCTTTGACGCCGATATCGTGGCGGTCAACGCGGACTATGCCTTCACCGAAACCCGGTTGATCGACGCCCCGTACCGCTCCTATCCCGAGCGCTTCTGGAAAAGGCGGGTCCTTGCCCCGTCATTTTTCATACTCTATCTCGGGCTTTCGAAAAAGCTCTCCCGCCCGCTGCACCACACGCTGTACCTCGCACCGGACTGGGAGAGGCACTTTGATGATATCTTTCACCGACCGGCCTGGCCGACACGTCCCTGCTTCTATCTCAGCTGCACGTCGAAATCAGATCCATCGGTCGCTCCGACGGGATGCGAGACCGTCACGATCCTCGTTCCCGTTGCCTCAGGACTCGACGATACGGACGATGAGCGTCGACGTTACCGCGATCATCTTATCCGTCATGTCGAGACAGTGATCGGGGAAACACTTGAAGATTCGATCGTCGTCGAACGGACGTTCTCCGGTCGCGATTTCATCTCCGACTACAACGCCTACCGGGGAACGGGCCTCGGCCTTGCCCACACGCTCTTCCAGACTGCCGTTTTTCGCCCTTCACAGGGAAGCAGAAAGCTTGAAAACCTGTTTTACACGGGAGCCTACACGCATCCGGGTGTAGGTGTGCCCATGACGCTCATCAGCTCGCAGATCGCGGCAAAAAAAATAGCTGCTCTTTGCAACGGTGCGCAGGAATGACAGGGTCGCCACCGCGCCAAAATGTCTTGCGAATTCGGATCCTGAACGGGATGTCAGAACGCCGGGGACGATACGTCCTGTATTGGATGCAGGCCTCGCAGAGGGCTGTCGACAACCCCGCTCTCGACGTTGCCGTGGAGGAAGCCAACTCGCTGTCCCTGCCGGTGCTGTGCGTTTTCGGCCTGACCGCGTCATATCCAGAGGCAAACCTCAGGCATTTTGCGTTCATGCTCGAAGGCCTTCGAGAGACCAGGCAAACCCTTGAAGGCCGTGGGATCCAGCTCGCGGTTGTCATCGGGTCACCAGACGAGGCTGCCCGTTCCTGTGCCTCGGAGGCCGCCCTTGTGGTCTGCGACCGCGGCTATCTCCGCCACCAGAAGCGATGGCGCAGGGCAGTTGCACGGGGCAGCGGCTGCCGTGTCCTGGAGGTCGAAGGGGATGTGGTAGTGCCGGTCGGTCTCGCCTCGGACAGGCGGGAATGGTCGGCCGCCACGCTGCGGCCGAAGATACACCGCATGGTGAATAGTTTCGTGGATGCGACCGATCCACCCCGCCCTCGAAAGGACTCTCTTGGCATCTCGACACGAAACTCGATGCGCTCGCTGGATCCCAGCCTTCTCGACACGCTGCCGCTGGACCGCAGCGTGCCGCCCGTCAGGCCGGCGTGGGGAGCGAGGGGGGGAACCAGCGAGGCGCTCGTCCGGCTGATGCGGTTCGTTTCTGACAAGCTTCCCTGGTATGGCGATGAGAGGCAGGATCCGGTGCTGGAAGGCCAATCAGGGCTGAGCCCCTATCTCCATTTCGGCCAGATCTCACCCGCACGCATTGCCCGGGAGGTCGCCGCCGCTACGCACGCCCCTGAGGGAGCTCGCGCCGCGTTCCTGGAGCAGCTCCTTGTCCGTCGAGAGCTGGCAATGAACTTTGTCGAACATACACCGGACTATGATCGCTTCTCCTCGCTGCCGGCATGGGCCAGGCGAACGCTGGAAGCGCACGCACATGATGCCAGACCGTGGCGGTACACTCCTTCCGAGCTGGAGGGAGCGGCGACGCATGATCCTTTCTGGAATGCCGCAATGAAGGACATGAAGCTCACGGGGAGCCTCCATGGCCACATGCGCATGTATTGGGGGAAAAAGATCCTGGAATGGAGCGGGAGCCCGGCAGCCGCTTTCCGAACCGCCTTGCGCCTGAACAACCGCTGGCTTCTTGACGGACGTGATCCCTGCTCTTATGCCGGGGTGGCCTGGTGCTTCGGGCTGCACGACAGGCCGTGGCCTGAAAGGCCGGTTTTCGGGACGGTCCGGTGCATGAAGGAGGCGGGGCTGCAGAGGAAGTTCGACATGGCGGAATACGTCCGCAGGGTCGAAGAGCATCATCGAGAGGGCTGAGGGAAGACCATGCGGGTCGCGGTGATAGGAGCGGGTATCGGCGGCATGGCGGCCGCGATACGGCTTGCCCGGGCAGGGGCCGAGGTGGAGATATTCGAGCAGTCCCCGGTGTCGGGCGGAAAAGCCGCCAGCTTCTCTTCCGCCGGCTATCGCTTCGACACCGGCCCTTCGCTTCTCACCATGCCGTTCGTTTTCGAAAGGCTTTTCGAGGATGCGGGGGCCGGCCTCAAGGACTTTCTTGAGCTCGTGCCTCTGGAGCCTTTGAGCACGAACTTCTTCGCGGATGGTACGGTGCTCCGGGATTCGGCGGACAGGACGGAGTTCGCCCTCGCCCTGGGCACGGCTTCGATGGGTGACCGCCGAAGCCTTGACCTCTACCTCGATCACGGGAAGCGCATCTACGAGGCGACCGCCGGGCTGTTTCTCTTCCAGAGCATCCGGGAGGCGCTCTTTCACGGCGGGCTGCGGCTGAAGGATCTGGCCGCGCTCGCCCATCTCGATGCCTTCCGCAGCCTCCACAGCGCGCACACGGTTTTCTTCCAGGACCCCCGCCTCGTCCAGCTCTTCGACCGCTACGCCACATTCAACGGGTCGGATCCCTTCCGTGCTCCCGCCACTCTTGCAATCATCCCGGCGGTCGAATACGGCTTCGGCGGATTCACCGTGAAAGGCGGAATCATCGAGGTTCCGCGAGCCTTCGAAGCCCTTGCGGCGCGCCTTGGCGCGCATTTTCACTTCAACAGCCGCGTTGATCGGATTTTCGTTTCAGGCGGAAGGGCCCGGGGAATCGTCTCACGCGGAAGGGAGATCGAGGCGGACGCGGTCGTGACGAATGCGGACGTGTTGTCCACGTACAGGAGTCTCCTGCCGGAGGTGAGAGACCGTCTCCAGGGCCGCTATGAGAGGCTGGAGCCGTCCACGTCGGCCCTGGTCTTCCTCTGGGGTGTGCGGGCCAGCTTTCCCATGCTATCCGTGAGCAACATCTTTTTTTCTTCCGATTACAAGGCCGAGTTCAGGGATCTTTTCACGCGCCGCGTGTGTCCTTCGGATCCCACCGTGTTCGTGAATATCACCTCCAAGATCAATCCCGAGGACGCTCCCGCGGGAGGGGAAAACTGGTTTGTCATGGTAAACGCTCCCGCCGACGACGGCCAGGATTGGCGCTCGGAGACGTCTCGCACCCGCACGGCGGTGCTCTCGCGGCTGCGCTCAGCGCTTGGAAGGGACGTGGAAGAGCTCGTTGAATCAGAGTCTGTGCTGACTCCACCGGACATCGAGCAGCGAACCTCCAGCAGTCGAGGAAGCCTGTACGGGATCTCGTCGAACTCGAGAGTTTCCGCGTTCCTGCGCCATCCCAACCGGCACCCCCGGATCCGTGGCCTCTATTTCTGCGGTGGAAGCGCGCACCCCGGCGGCGGCATGCCCCTCGTGACTTTATCCGGCATGATCACTGCGGACCTCCTGCTGAAGTACGAGAAGGGCGGAGAATCATGAGCCGCTTGGATTGGTCCCTGAGCGGGGCCCTCGCAGCCTTTTTCGCCGCGGGATTCGCGGGTCATCTAGTTCCCGCCACGCGGCCAGTCATGATCGGCCTCACCCCCTACGCGCTCCTACTCACCGCGGCAATCGTGGCAGTCGCTGTCATTCGCGAAAAGAGCTTCGGGATCGGATTGTGGGCCGTGGCGGCCTCCCTGATCGGTTTCGCTCTGGAGGTCGTGGGGGTATCGACCGGAGCCGTCTTCGGGTCCTATGAGTACGGAAGCGTGCTGGGCGCGAAGATCCTCGGCGTACCCCCGATCATCGGCTTGAACTGGGCTCTCGTGGTTCTCGGGTCCGTTTCTCTCTCCGCCCGGCTGCTCAGAAATCCCTGGGCGGCCGCGGTCGCGGCTGGAGCGATGACTGCCGGGTTCGACTGGGTTCTGGAGCCTTTTGCCGTCTCCGCCGGCTACTGGACCTGGATCTCCGCGAGCGTTCCGCTTCGCAACTTCGCTGCCTGGTTCCTGATCGCGTGCGTCCTTTCGTTCGTTTATGCGCGGGTGCGATTGTCCATGCGGTCCCCGCTCGCATCGATTGCGATTTTGATCCAGGCCGCGTTCTTTGCCGGCCTGCGCGCCGCAAACGCGTGAAACGTGCCACTGCGGCTGCACCTGGGAATCAAGACAGAGAGGCGGTCCGCCGAAGTACTTCTTCGAGGCGCGCCGCCTGGAAGCGATCCGCTTCACCGCAGGCCCTGAGATAGGTAGCCATGGCCCGCTGGATATCGACAGGCACCTGCTCGTCGAGGTGCGCTTCGAGTATCACGATGAGCCTTTCGAGGTCCGGACTGACGGTCGATCGGACTCCGAAGAAAGAGGGAACCTGGTGAAACAGCGAGAAGCGCAGAAAAAGGATCTCAAGGCTTTCAGGGTTTTTCTCCGGAAGCTCTCTGAGAGTCGATATCGCCTTCTGCAGATGGTAGAGCTTGTCGAACAGCCCATTGGAGTACTTCGCGCGCAGCCCCTCGAGGGCGCCATAGTACGCCTGGGCCACTGGCGGCCAGAGATCAGGGCTCGTCGGGAAAGTCTGCTGCAGGAATGACATCGCTCGAAGGACGGCGGATTCGTCGTTTGCAGCGACATAGAAGAGCTGCCGGAGGCGGGGCAGATAGTCGCGGCTGTCCGCGGCAGCGGCCGCGTGGCACGGAAGCACGAGCAGCATGAGCAACAGGAGGAGAAGAGGGGTTCCCGCCGCTGCACATGATGCTCGACTTCTGCTACCATTCCTCCGATGAGCCGGTGGCAGATCATCGAGCTTGCCGTGCTGCTCCTGCCCGGCTTCCTGATTCTCTGGCGCGTGCGGTTCTGCCGGGGCCTGGCGGTGGAACGAGTCCGCGACGTCACGGCAGTTTCGGGAAAACTCCCTTCCTTCTCCGTGGTCATTCCCGCGCGAGATGAGGAAGCCCGGCTGCCGCACCTCCTGGAGTCCCTCCGGGCGCAGACCGTGATGCCCGTGGAGGTCCTGGTTGTGGACGACGCGTCCTCCGACCGGACAGCGAAGCTCGCCCGCGAGGCGGGCTGCCGAGTCATTTCCGCTGGAGAGAAGCCGAAGGGCTGGCTGGGAAAAACGTGGGCGAGCTGGTTGGGAGCGCAGCAGGCGGGCGCGGAGCTCATTCTCTTCCTTGATGCGGACACGCGGCTCCTGCCGGAAGGCTGCGAACGGCTTCTCGAAGAGCGGCGGCTCTTCGGCGGCGTTGTGACCGTTCAACCCTGGCATGAAACGGGACGGGGCGCGGAAAAGCTCTCTTCCTTCTTCAACGTGGTGGTGATGGCGGCGATCAACTCTTTTGCCGCGTTCGGGGATGCTATTGCCCCCGCGGGCTGCTTCGGCCCGTGCATCCTCTGCGGGCGCGAGGAGTACTTCAGGGTCGACGGACACCGGGCGGTAAGGGGGAGCATCCTCGAGGACCTCGACCTCGGAAGGAGCTTCCTGTCTGCCGGCATCCCGGTCCGCTGCAGGGGCGGGAAGGGCACGATCGAGTTCAGGATGTACGCTGACGGCATCCTCGCGCAGGTGGAGGGCTGGAGCAAGAACATGGCGCGGGGCGCCCAGGGCTCCCACCCGGCCGTGCTCCTTTGCATTGCGCTGTGGATCTGCGGCTGCGCGAGCGCCGCTTTTTTTGCTGCCAGCTTCATTCCGTGGAAAGGGCTTCCGGCCCCCGTGGAAGCCGCGGTATTCTACCTGCTGTACGCTGGCCAGCTCTTCTGGATGTTCCGCCGCATCGGCAATTTCGGTCTTCAATCCGCGCTCCTCTTTCCGTTCCACCTGCTGTTCTTCTCCCTGGTGTTCCTGCGTTCCCTCCTGTTCACCTTCGTGGTGCGCCGCGTGTCGTGGAAAGGGCGGAGCATCGAAAGGCCAGCGCGTCTCTGAGAAGCCTGTACGTAAAGATGGTGAACCCCAGGTACGAAAAGCTGTAGAGAAAATCTTCAATGGGGATGCTGAGCACCCGGGGGCCCAGGATGGCCGCCTCCCCGTACGTGACCACGGGAAGCGCCGTGAGAATCCCGTTTGCGACAAGGAACGGCGCGTACGAGGTCGCGATGGAGAGCCAGAACACCTTGCTCCCCAGGAGACTCGGGGCAAACGCCGCCGAGAGAAGAAAGAAAGCCCCGACTGCACCGAGTACCGTGCCGGTGTAGAGGCGCGACATCGCAAGGAACCCCATGGCCAGGAAGAGAGCTCCCGCGGCGATCCAGGCCGCGCGGTGAACGCGGAACGATTTTTCCCGCGCGTAGGCGGCTACGACTTCGTAGATGAAAACGCAGCTGAACGGCACGACGACAAAGAAGAAAAGCTCCCCGGGCGGCAGGGCAAGGATCCGGGTTGCTCCCGCGAACCGGTCGGAGAACCTCCAGGCCCCCCGCATCGCCATCGTGCTGTCCCACGCAATGTAAAGCAAACCAACGATCGCCATGGCGACGAACACGGCTGGCCAGCGCCGGACGTACATCACCTTCCTGTCGAACGAAAGCGCAAGGGGCGCCGCAATGATGAAGAGGTCGACGAGAACGTAGAGGCTCACCGTCACCCGGCGATCGCGTTCGCGAAAGCCTGGAAGACAATCCGCGGCTTCTCGGGCTTCACCTTTCGGCTGAAGACCACCAGCGGGTCGTTCCTGATCTTCCGCGCGGTCCAGTTGTACATGTCGGACGCCGTCTTGATGGGCACCCGGTACCGGCGGGGAATGAACGCGAAGCCTTTTTCCGCTTCCCTCTGCCAGCCTTCGTACAGGGCGAGGTGGTGCTCGATGAACCTTCCGAAGGCCTCGGGGTGTGCCTCCGCTTGGTCCCGGCTCAGCTCGGGAAGGCCCGAACCCGCCAGGGGCAGGTACCTGCGTCCGAAGGTGATGTCCTCCTCGATGTCCCTGATGAAGTTGATATACTGCATCGCCCTGCCCAGGAGCCGGGCGGCGCCCAGCGATTCATCGGGAAGATCGAGCAGCCGTGCCATGAACAGCCCGATCACCTCTGCCGAACCGTAGACGTATCCCAGCGTCTCCTCCAGGGTGTCGTAATTCCGCCTGGAAAGGTCGGCCTCCATGGCATCCAGGAACGCTTCCACCCAGGCAGGGTCGAACTTCTTCCGATTCTTGAGCTCGATGAAAGCGTCTGCCGCTGGGTCACCCGTGGCTTCGCCTGCCGCGGCTTTCCGGTAGCGCCCGCGGAATGAAGCGAATCCTTCCGAGTCCTGGGGCACCTGATCCACGAAGTTGTCTGCGGTGCGGACAAAGGCGTAGAGCGTGAACACATCGGCTTTCACATCGGGGGGGAAGAACAGGCTGCTGGTAAAGTACGTCTTGCTTCCCGCCTTGAACGTCTGGTACGGGGATATTTGTGCTTTTCCCATGGCACTAATATATTCAATTTGTGGTTTGAGTAAAGAATTTCTTAGACTAAATTCACGTTTTGTGTTATATTGATTTCAATATAAGGAGCAAAGAATGGCAGCACGATCTGATCGGTTGTTCGGGATTCACGATATCGGCGTCTACATTCCGTCTCCCCGGATCAGCCTGAAAACGATAATCAAGCAGCGGGTCTTCGACAATCCAGGATTGGAACGTCACATGGATCGCGCAGTTCGAACCACGGGGCAGCGGATGATCCGCTTCCCGGAGCCGTGGGAAGACACTGCCACGATGGCCGCACAGGCGGCCTTCAACCTCCTGAAGGGCAATCCCGACCTGGATACATCGCGCATTCGCCACCTCGTGGCAGGAACCGAAAGCGGCATAGACCACTCCAAGTCGGTTTCGGCATACGTGCAGGGAATGCTCGGCCGCGCAGGGATAGCCCTGCCGAAGAACCTTTCGAGCTTCCAGGTCCAGCATGCGTGCGCGGGAGGGACAATGGCGATGCTGGCCGCAGGCGGGCTGCTCGCCGCGGGGGGACAGGAAACAGACACAGCGCTCGTGGCCAGCTCCGACATCGCCCACTACGAGACGGAGTCCACCGCAGAGGTCACCCAGGGCTCGGGAGCCGCAGCCCTGCTGCTCGGGCTCGCGCCTCGCCTGCTGGAGATCGACCTCTCCACCATCGGCTACTGGTCCGTGGATGCCGACGATTTCTTCAGGCCTCTCGGATCGCCAGTTGCCCGTGTAAAGGGCAGCTACTCCATGAAGCTCTACGGGGAAGGCCTGGAAGCTGCGTACCACGACCACTGCCGGCTCGCCGGGCAGGACCCCAGGGAGCATCTCCGTGATACCGACCTCTTTGCCCTTCACACCCCTTTCCGCAACATGCCGGAAAGCGCGATGCAGAAGCTTCTCCAGCGGCTTCTCGGGCTGGACGCCGAAGCTTCCCGGTCGTTCCTGCTGGAACGGGGTTTCTACGAGGGCGTGGACCCCATCGCTGACATTGGGAACATGTACACCGCCTCGCTCTGGACCGTCGTGGCTTTCCTCCTGAACAACCGCTTCAAGACGTTCGGGGAGGACATCGCGGGGAAGAAGATGCTCCTCGCCTCCTACGGCTCGGGGAACACGATGATCGTGATGGAAGCTCGCGTAGCCGCGGATGCGCCGCGCGTCATCGAGGGATGGCGAATGGAGCAGGCGTTCGAATCCGCACGAGATGCCTCGTTCGAGGAGTACGAGGCGTGGACCGCGGGAATGCCGTTGTCGGCGGACTACGACGCGATCGTCGACCAGGCCCCGCTGCCGGGACTCTCGTTCCTGCTGGCGGGAATACGGAGGGATGGATACCGTGAATACAGAATTGCCGAAGAGCTCGGGGATTGGATCAAGGAAAGAGAAGCATCTCGTGATCTGCACAGATCCCTCGCGGTTCAGCGTTGAGGGAGCCGGCGCGGGATTCGAGGGCGTCCGCTTCATCCACGAGGCGCTGCCCGAGCTGACCGCTGCGGAAGTGGATCCTTCCGTGCGGTTTCTCGGCACCCGCATCGCCAGCCCGCTTTTCATCTCGTGCATGACGGGGGGCTCTGAGGGCGGCTTTCGGGCCAACACAATGCTCGCGGAAGCCGCGGGCCGGCTGGGGATTCCCATCGGACTTGGCTCCATCAGGGTGCTCTTCCGCGAGCCGTCCCTGTTCGAACACTTCCACATCAAGCCGATAGCCGGTGACGTGCCCGTGCTGGCCAACATAGGCGCCGTCCAGGTCAGGGACCTCGATCATCCCGAGCTCTTCCGGCTCCTGGAGAGGCTGGAAGTTCAAGCGCTCGTTGTCCACCTGAACCCCGGGCAGGAGCTGTTCCAGCCCGACGGAGACCGGGATTTTCGCGGCTTGAAGGAGGCGCTCAAGCGCCTGTGCGGCGATGCACGGCTGCCCGTGATCGTGAAGGAAACGGGATTCGGCATCCGGCCGTCACTGGCACGCGAGCTCCTTGACGCCGGGGCATCGCATATCGACATTGCGGGCAGCGGCGGAACGAACTGGATTTCCGTGGAGTCGTATCGTCTCCCCGAGAAGAGCCGGGGCCGCGCGTCCGAGTTCGCGGACTGGGGGATCCCCACGGCGCTCCTCCTGGCCGCCTCGCGCGAGCTGCGGGGCAGGCTGATCGCCTCCGGCGGGATCCGCTCGGGAATTGATGCCGCGAAGGCCGTTGCCCTCGGCGCGGAGCTGGCGGGGCTTGCGCTCCCGGTGATCCGCGCGGTTGCGGACGGCGGCGTCGACGGCGTGGTTGCTCTCTTCAACGAATTGGAAGCCACGATCAGGAACGTCATGCTGCTTACCGGTTCGAAGACCGTCCACGACTTGCGCCGGGGAACCGTGTGGATCGAGCCCGCGCTAGCCGCATCCATCGACGCCTTCGCGCGCGCCGAGTCCGCCCGGGCGGTGCCGTCCGCCGAAGAGGTCCTTGCATGAGCGAGGCGCGCCCCGCCGAGTGGGCGGATGTCATCTTCGAGCGGTACCTCACGCGCCTGATGAAGCGGAGCTTCAACGCGGTGAACCTGTTCGGAGAAGAGCCGGCCGTCTCCCCGGACCGCCCGCTCGTTTTGATCGGCAATCACAACACGTGGTGGGACGGGTTCTTCCCCTACATCCTGAACAAGAAGCTCTTCAAGAGAAAGTTTTTCATCATGATGCTCGAGGAGCAGCTCGCGCGGTTTCCCTTCTTCCGAAGGTTGGGGGCCTACGGGATACGCCAAGGTCACCCCCACAGCGTTATTGAGACGCTCACCTATTCCGCGCGTCTGCTCGGGGATGCCGCGACGCTCTTGTGCATGTTTCCGCAGGGCGAGCTGGTGCCGTTCCACGCGCGTCCGCTCGGCTTCAAGAAGGGGCTGGAACGGATCCTCCGGATCCATGGAGGCCCCGTGACCCTTCTGCAGCTGGCGATGCGCTGCGAGTTCCTCGGCACGCGGCTGCCCGAAGTCTTCTTCCTGTTCGGCCCGCCCCTGGAGGTGAGCGCCGAAACCGCACCGAGCCTGCAGCAGATGGAGCGCACGCAGGAGGAGCTCATGCAGCGGGTGGAGAGCATGATCGCGTGCGGGGCCCGGGGGCGCATGCTGCTGGGTGAAGCGAGGGCGGGCACAGCATGAAGAACATTCTCAGCCCGCTCATCATGGGAAAGCTCGGCGGAAACCGGCACCAGGTCAACAAGGTGCGCACGGACCTGCCCGCACGGCTTCCCGCGGTACGGCCGGCGGCGGTGATCGGCAGCGGCATCGCGGGGCTTACCGCAGCCGCTCTCCTGGCTGAGCGGGGGTTCTCCGTGACCCTGTACGAAAAGAACGCATACCTCGGCGGAAAGGCGGGGTCCTGGCAGGAAGAGCTCGCCGGCGGGTTCTCAGCGAGAATCGATCACGGCTTTCACGGATTTTTCCGGCAGTACTACAACTTGTCTTCGCTCATGGGTCGCTTCGACTCGTTGCGCTACCTCGCACCCATCGAGGACTACCTGATCTCCAGCCCGGGAAGGGGGGCGTTCCGGTTCAAGGGGATCGCCACGACACCGCTCCTGAATATGCTCTCCTTGAGGAAAACGGGGCTCTACCGTCTGGGGGAGATGATGAAGAACCCGGAATCCCGGCGCCTCCTTGCCTTTCTCAGCTACCACCCGGAGCGCACCTTCGAGCGCTTCGACGACGTCTCCTTCAAGGATTTCACCGAGGCAGCGGGCATTCCTCCTGCCATGCGGACGATGTTCAACACGTTCAGCCGCTCTTTCTTCTCCGACACGGACCTGATGTCCAGCGCGGAGCTCATCAAGAGCTTCCATTTCTATTTCCTCAGCAACGAGCTGGGACTCCTCTATGATCATCTCACGGTGGATTTCGAGACAGGGTTCACGGCCCCCGCCCGCCACTACCTGGAAAACCGGGGTGTCGACATACGGCCTTCCCGTCCCGTGACAAGCATCGAGCGGGTGGGCGCGCGGCTAGCCATCCAGGGACAGCGCTTCGACTTCGTGGTTCTCGCCGCGGATGCAGCAGCATCCCGCAGGATCGCGCTTGATTCGGATTGCATTCGCGCGGAAGATCCCGGCACGTACGGCCGGCTTGCAGCGCTCAAGGCATCCCAGGGCTACGCCGTGCTGAAGGTTTGGCTCGACCGGACGACGATGGCGACCGTGCCCCTCTTTATCGCCACGGAGCGCGCGAAATACCTCGATTCCATCACTCTCAATCACAAGGTGGATCCTGCATCAGCGGCGTGGGCTCGGGAGAGTGGAGGCGGAGTCTTCGAGCTGCATTGCTACGCTCTTCCGCAGGAGGAATTTTCAGAACGCGACGTTAGGGACGGGCTCCTCCGTGAAATGAGCGAGCACCTGCCCGACATGGCCGGCGCCAGGGTGCTTCACGAGCACCTGCAGGTCCGCCGCGATTTCACGGCGTTTCACAAGGGAATGCACGCAGCGAGGCCTGTGACGTCAACGCTCGTGCCAGGCCTGGTGCTCGCCGGGGACTGGGTGAAGCTGCCGATCCCCGCAATGCTCATGGAGGCCGCGTGCTCCTCGGGGCTCTACGCGGCCAATGCGATCTTCGACCGGGTGGGAGTGCGCCAGGAGGCAGTGTGGTCGGTCCCAGAGAAGGGGCTCTTTGCCCCATGAGCGACGGGACGCAGGCGGCGCGGATGACGTCAGACGACCGCGAACTCCGTGGACAGGGTCAACTTGCCTCGGTCAGTATATTTGAATCACCGGAAAGGAGCAGAACGATGACTCAGTCATTCGACACCCCTCTCCACACGACTGACCAGGCAGTGGACAGGCTTCTTGCTGTGGGCCTTCCGGTCCTTCTTGTTTTCAGCGCCGGACCCCCGACTCATGAGATGAAGCGGGAGCTTGAAAGGATTGCGCGCCAGCAGGCAGGCAGGCTGCTTGTCGCGCAGGCGGAGATCCGGGACACGGCTGACGCTGCTCGGCGCTTCGGGGTGCACCGGCCGCCCGCCGTGGTTGACATCGTAAACGGCGCCGCAGTTGCGCGTGAGAACGACGTGAGCCCCGGAGAGCTTGAGGCCCACGCGCGGTTCGCGGTCGGGGAGGGCCCCAAGCCGGAGCGCAAGGCGCCGGAACAGACAGGTGCGAGCGCGCACGGCGCCGGTGCACCAGCCTTTGGCGACGGCCCCATCCACGTCACGGACCTGACGTTCGATCAAGCGGTATTGAGGGCAGGAAGGCCCGTGCTGGTCGATTTCTGGGCGCCCTGGTGCGGTCCGTGCCGCATGACCAACCCAGTGGTGGAGCGGCTTGCTCGGGAGGAGGCGGGAAGGCTCATTGTCGCCAAGGTCAACGTGGATGAGAACCCGATCTCCGCCCAGCGATACGGGATCCAGTCCATCCCGACAATGATGGTGGTGAAACACGGCTCGATCGTGGACCGGTGGTCAGGCGCGATGCCTGAGCAGGCACTGAGGGGTCGGATTGCCGCCTTCCTTTCCTGAGCGCGTCGCGCTGTGCTGATCGCCTCCGCCGCTGTATGTACTCATGGTCCACGGCCAGATGCGATGGTGATTCGACCGCGTGAGCGGGCGCAGCGGAAAGCCCGCAGGCGCGGGGAGGTGCCAGGGCAGCGGTTGATGCGACAGCACTCGCGGCCGCGCCGGGCCGTTCGCCGAGGACTTGGAGCGAAGCACGCGACCCGCCCGAGGGGGCTCCGGGAAACGCGGCGGGTTCCATCCACGGTGACCCTCGGGCGGGGCACGCCCATCTCGACCGCCTACCCACCCCCGGCAGTATTATTGAAGCGGACAGAAAAGGATGGGACCGGAAGAATCGATAGACGAACACGTGGCGCAGCTATATCGCACTGAGTCGAGACGGGTGCTGGCTACGCTGATCCGCTTGCTCGGCGATTTTGACCTGGCGGAAGAGGCACTTCAAGAAGCCTTTCAGGCGGCATTGGAACAGTGGCCCAGGGAAGGTCTGCCGCGGAATCCGCGAGCCTGGCTTGTCTCTACCGGCAGGTTCAAGGGAATCGACGTTGTCCGCCGCCGCGGGCGTCACGAGGCCTTGCTGGCTGCGGTCGCCCAGGGAACCCGGGAGGCCTATCTGGATCCCGAGGGATTGGACGACGAGACCCTTCAGGACGACCAGCTCCGCCTCATCTTCACCTGCTGCCATCCTGCCCTGCCACAGGACGGCCGGATTGCCCTGGCGCTTCGCGAGGTCTGCGGCCTTACGACAGAGGAAATAGCGCGGGCCTTTCTTGTTACCACGGCAACCATGACGAGGCGGATTGCGCGGGCCAAGGAGAGGGTTCGCAAGGAGCGCCTGCCCTACGAGGTCCCCTCGCGCCAGGAGCTTGCGCGGCGCCTTGCGACGGTCCTCCAGGTCGTGTACCTGGTATACAACGAGGGGTTTGTAGCTACGGCGGGCCAGGCCTTTTCCCGGCGGGACCTTGCGGAGGACGCCCTCTACCTCGGCCGGTTGATTGTGGACCTCATCCCGGAGCCTGAGGCCATCGGCCTGCTGGGTCTGATTCTCCTGCATGAATCCCGCAGGCCGGCACGGGTAGACGCGCGCGGTGACGTCATCCCCCTCGAGGATCAGGACAGGTCGCTCTGGAACCGGGAGTTGATAGCGGAAGGGATAGGCTTGGTGCACCGGGCCCTCTCGTCCGGTCGGTTCGGGTCCTACACCCTCCAGGCCGCCATTGCCGCGGTTCATGCCGTGGCACCGTCGGTTGAGGCAACCGATTGGGATCAGATCGTCCGCCTCTACGACATGCTTCTGGAGACGGGCCCCTCCCCTGTCGTGGAGCTCAACAGGGCAATCGCCGTGGCCATGCGTGACGGGCCAACCGCCGGATTGGCCCTCGTCGACGCCTTGCTCGACCGGGGAGACCTTGCGGATTACCACCCGGCCCATGCCGCGCGTGCCGACTTGAGCAGGAGGCTGGGGCGTATTGACGAGGCCGCGGCATCCTACCAGCGTGCCTTCAAGCTTGCCCGGCAGGAGCCTGAACGCCGCTTTTTGAAAACACGGCTCGCAGAGATTTCAGGATAGTCTTTTTTGCAGTTGTCCCTTTTGCATGTCCCCGTACGACTACTCAACGAAATCACATGCGGTGAGGCAGGCGTCCGGCAGGATGGCTGGGGGCTGAGGCCTCACAGGAGGAGAATGATATGCAATTCTTTGTCTACGGTTCCCCAACGGAAAGGCAGCAACCTCGGGACCCTGCCGAGTTGGGGAAATTCATGGAGGAGTCCAGCAAAAAGGGAATCCTCATCACCGGCGGTGGGCTCAATCGCAGGGAGACCAGGATCCTGCTTGCCGAGGGCAAGGTCTCAATCACCGACGGTCCCTTTCTGGAGGGGAAGGAGTTGATACCCGGTTTCACCGTCATCCAGGTCGCTACCAAGGAGAAGGCCATCGAGTGGGTCACGAACCTTCGACGGTTCTACGGCGACGGGGAGACAAAGCTCGTGCAGATCTTTGGGCCGTCCGGCACGTGATGTGAACAGGCACCACGGTGTGCCTGAAGGAGGAAACCATGTTCCAAGGAGTGCGGGAGTGCGTATGAATATCAATCTCGTCTCTCTTGCTATTTTCGCCCTGGCCGCATCGACCGCAGCCGATTCCCAGCAGCTCTTTGACAGGATCACGATGACCCTTATGGCCGTCAGCAATATGGATCAGTCAAAGGAGTTCTACACCGGGAAGCTGGGCTTCAAAGCCACGACGGATTACAGCCAAGGCGGACAGCGGTGGGTGACTGTCGTGCCTCCGGGAGGCGGCACAACAATCACCCTGTCGACGTATTTTGGGAACCTCAAGCCGGGCACGATGCAGCTCTACCTTTCGACTCCGGACATCCAGGCGGCCTTCAAGGATCTCGGCCGAAAGGGCGTTCTGGTCAACGAAATCAAGAACGACCTGTTCGGCCCGGGGTCAGGCGCAAAGTGGTTTGATCTTGAGGACCCCGATGGGAATCGATGGCTGATATGGCAGGAGCCGAAGCGATAGATCTCACTCAGCCGCGGTTCTCGCGAGGAGCCGCTGCCCAAAATCAAGAACTCTTTGACCGCCCGATATCACCGGCGGTAGACTGAGTGGAGGACACAGGAACAATGCCGAACCCAACTGAGCTCATCGATGATCTTATCGCCAAAACCCCGGGCTGGCGCGGCGAGACTTTCACCAGACTTCGAAAGATTATCCTCGATGCTGACCCTGAGATAACCGAGGAATGGAAATGGGTCACTGCCAACCGCCCGGGCACGCCGGTGTGGGAGCACAACGGGAGTGTCTGCCACATCAACATCCTGAGGGACAAGGTGAAGTTGACGCTTCACGAAGGCGCGAGACTCCCCGACCCGCAAAAGCTCTTCAACAACGGCTTTGAGGGGAACAAATTGCGGGCAATCGATATTCATGAGGGCGATACGCTCAACGAGAGCGCCCTGAAGGCGCTCGTCCGTGCCGGTGTTGAACACAACCTCGCCAAGGTGAAAGCCAAGCGCACGTAGGGTGGGTCGCGTTCGTCAAGCCGGATTTCACCCGCTCAACCTTGGATTCAGGCTTTTGCAGGAATGGACATCGCAGTCCCGATTTCTGAATGTTTCTAGCCACAGGCTGTTCGAATGAATTGCATTCGGGCACCTCTGGAAGCTGAAGGCCTTCGATGACGCGGGTTTGGAGGAGGGAGGCGACGAGGCCCGAGTCCCCTCCGGCGGTTACTCTCCTCCAGCCCACCCTGCGGCCCTGATCTTCACGCCGAACCCGACGATATTTTTCACGACGTTGTTTCCCACGATGTTCGTGTAGTTGGATGCATAGACGAAGGCATACTCCGCCCAGATGGTGGCCTGAAGGGCCGTAATGAAATAGGCCAGGTCGAGCCGGGCAATATGGATCCACTCGTAGATGCCGTCGTTGAGAAAACTCTTCATGGGATACGTCGTGGGCGGGTTGTAGATGATCGGGGTGTTGATGTCCCCCTCGATCTGACCCAGAAGGTGATTGCCTGTCCCGTGACGGATGAGCTGATACTGTACGGTCGCCTGCAACCAGGGGAACGGGTAGGAAAGGAGGCGGACCAGGAACTCATCAGAGTTGGGAGGGAGATGGTAGCCGATGTTCTCATTGTCGTTGGTGTAATTGATGTCGATTGGCGTGGTGTACTGCGGGACTGTCTGGGGATAGTGCGTGTAGGTATACGGCTCGATCTTCGTGTACTGGAAGACGAAGATCGACCACGGCAGCCACGGCAGTGGCGCCTTGATCCCGACTTGCCACGCGTACTGGTTGTCGGGCCGCGTAAAGAAAGTGGACAGGGGCGGGAAGGAGATCTCGTCGATGAAAAGGGAGGCATACACGCGGACGAACGGCGCGATCGTCACCGCCACGTCACCCCCCGCGGCGAGGTTGTCCAGGTCGCCGCCTAACTGCTGGCCGAAGAAAAACGGGAAAAGCGGGTTGAGGTAGGAGAGCTCCAACCGCTTGGCGTAGACGACACTCTCCCACGGCGAAAGGTACAGCCAGTCGAAGGGGAAGAGCTCGATGCGGTGGATGGAGAACATTTTCTGCTCCGCATCGGAGCTCCACCAGTAGCCAAGGGTCCCCGCGAGGAAGCTGTAGCTTCCCCAGGAAACAGGACGGGCGCTCGCGCTGAAGGCCTCGATCGGACGGGCTGTGCCCGAGAGGCTGAGGCTTCCTTCGCCGACACCCCAGTCGCGTCGCGTGCGGGAGAGCTGCACGTTGAGCTCGTCATCGAAGAAGTCAAAGGACAGGGCCGAGAGCGCGGCGGAGCTGAAGTTCAGGTGACCGTTGATGCCGTTTGACGTCTCCACTCTCTGGCCGCTGGTCCACACCTGGAACCCATCATACTGCTTGGTGAAATCGAAGGGAGGGAAAGCCTCGGGGTTCACCGTGTCCAGGAAGCCTTCGAACTGGAAACGGTAGGCGCCGGTGGACCACAGACTGCCCAATATCCCCACCTCCCCCATGACCGAGAAGTCGACAACCCCTGCCTGGGAAAGGTCGGCGCGGAGGCTCGATTCTCCCCTTGTCTCCAGATACGCTGCCGGCGCATCCCCTTTGGGGAAGCGCTTCGTCATCTCTTCGAGAACGCTCTGCTCCGCGGCGCTGAGCGGGCGCTCACTGGCGGAAGCCGCGTCCAGGCGGCTTCGGACCTCCCTCTCGCTGTAGGGCTTCACCGCTGACCCGGGAGGAACGAGCCCCCGGATGTCGGCCATCTCGAGGATGGGGTACACGGGATCGTCGATGTCCACCGGCAGCGACTCCTGGGCGTGCAGCGCACACGCGCACACCATCAGGAGTATCGTCGACAGCCCATATCGCCGGCTCATTGCGCTTTCAATAGTGATCCGGGCCGCGACGCGACAGGAGCTCGCCTAAAAAGATGCTCGCCGTCTTCGTGATGATTTCCATGTCGAGGCCGATCGACCAGGTGCGCCGGTAGGCGAGGTCCAGGTCGACCCACTCGCGGAAGCCCATGGTGGCGATCCTCCCCGACACCTGGGGAAGCCCGACGATGCCGGGCATGCATTCCAGCCGAAGGTAGTCGTCGTCCCGGTACTCCGTCACCTCCTGCTGCAGGTGCGGTCTCGGCCCCACGAGGCTCATCGTGCCCATGAGGACATTCAGGAACTGGGGAAACTCGTCGAGGCTGTACTTCCTGAGAACACTCCCGATCCTGGTGACCCTCGGATCGTTCTTCATCTTGAACAGCGGTCCGTCGCTTCGGACGTTGAAGGGGAGGAGCCTCGGTTTTTCCTCCTCCGCTTCGCGGATCATTGTGCGAAACTTGAAAAAACGGATCGGTCTTCCATTCTTCCCGACCCGCGTTGAAACGTAGAACACGGGAGCCCCGTCATGGACGAGGATCGCCAGCGCGATGAGCATTCCAACGGGAAGGAACAGGGTGAGGCAGACCAGCGACACGGCGAGATCCAGGAGCCGTTTCGCCGAGACCGAAGTGAGAGAATCGCGCGGCCCAGCGAACCTCTCGGAAGCGGGAATATTCGGAAAAATGAGGCGCGTGATTCCCGCCTGCTGCCCTCCCACTTCCGTCGGCACGATCGAGTAGCTGATAGACAAAGACCGGCAGAAGTCGATGAGCTCTCTTTCAAAGCCCCGATCGGTGAAGCCGCCCGCAAAGAGGAGGATGTCCCCGATATTCTCCTTGAGGATGATCGACTTGATTTCCGTGAAATCCTTCACGACCCTGGCGGCCCCGTCTCCTTCCGGCTTCCAGAGCCAGGCGCCGTCCGACGGGTGGATGACGCCCGCGAAGATCTTGGTGGCGCCGAATTGCCGTATGCTCATGCTGGCCGAGGGGCCCGCGCCGGGACTGCCGACAACCAGGACCTTCTTCTGGAAATACCCGAGGTGGCTCAGGTAGCGGATCCAAAGATGCTGACATCCGTCCGCGATGACAAAGCTCACAACGCCACTGGCAAGAAAGACCAGTGTGAGCAGGATGGGTTCGACCTGCCAGGTCCCCAGCAACAGGAAGCCCAGGCAGGCGAGCGCAAGGGGAAGAAAGGCATTTTTCAGTATCGTCCCGTGGACGCGCCGAAGGTAGTAATGGTAATCGCGGGAGTAGATGCTCCTCCAGATGAGGAAGAAGTACGAGAGGAAGAAGAGTGCAAGCGGCACGACGAGGCGGTAGGAGAGGGGATCCTCTAACGGAAAGAACTGAAAGGTGATTCGGCGCGCGGCGAGCCAGAGACCGAAAAAGAAAGCGAGTTGAACGGGAAGCAGGATGAGGAGCTTCTGCTTTCTCGCCCTCACCTCTCCGTGAGCGATCCGCGCGGATCGCGGCCGCGCAAAGACAGCGTCCCCCCCGCCCCATGCCCATGCCGCGCCCTCGAGCTTCGACATGACGGGAGCACCGCTCAGGCCCGCGTCGCGCGTCTGGCCCTGAATCATAAAGCTTTCTCCTGGATTAAGGTTAGCATCGCCGGGAAGGGATTTCAGCGGCTGCTATGACGTCCCTGTCGGGGCAGCGTCCGGCAGGGTGATCCTGAAGCCTGCAGAACCCTGGAAGAGAAAAGGCGCGAGCCCGATATCCGATATCCCCGAGAGAACGTCCGTCCCGAAGGTCCAGACGCTGGTGCGTAGGGCGAGGGTGAAGGTGAACTCCGGTGTGAAGATCACGTCGATTCCCGTTCCGACGATGACGGAGCTCAGGCCATGCGAAACGCCCTCAGACTGATACTGCCTCTGGAGCGTCTGGTAGGCGAAACTGAAATCCAGCCGGTAGGGGACATTTTTCTCGAACACCTTCACGTCGAACGAATAGGCGCTGAGGCTGTCAATCTGCGCCGAGGTCGACGGCATCGAGCTGAATTGCTCGTACAACAGGCCGAAGGTGCAGATGGCGAAATTGCCCGCGTAGAACCCGAAGAGGAGTTGATTGCTCTGGGCGGAATAGTCCCCGGTTGTGCTTGCCTGCCCTCCCAGAGAGATGTCCGTCCGCACCGACGTAAAGACCGCGCCCGGGATCTCGATGCCGATCAGGTTGGAAATCCCCGATTTCAGCACGGTCGAAGAAGAGTTGAAAAGTCCGATGTAGGGACCCATTCCCACGCGGAACCAGCTCGTCGTGTACTGGAGCATCACTGAGATCGAGTTCCCCGTGATCAGGTCCCGGGTGAGCGCTGCCTTGATCCGAACGTCGCTGGAAAGATCTGCACGCAGGGACAGGGACCCGCCCCAGAAGTAGTCCGCACCGGAGAACGTCGTATCGGTACTTGCCCGCGACGGCGTGAATCCGAGGTTGCCAAGCAGAAAGTTCCCGTCGATGTCCAGCGCGCCGGCGAAAGGTGCCGCACCAAGGGAAAGCGCAGTCATGATAAGAAACAGAACAAGCCTTTTCTTCATTCTTTGCCTTCTACATCCATTGTCGCCGTACCACGAACCGCTGTTTAGCGACAGCGGGAGAGGTGGCGGACACGCTGCCAGAGAACAAGCGGCAGAAAGGGGGCCGCCTCGACGAAGTATCGGCGAAACAGCCTCCTTGGCTCGAGGATGAACCGGTGAAACCACTCCAGTCCTGCCCTCTGCATCAGCGGGGAGGCGCGCCGGACGGTACCGCTGCAGATGTCGAAGGCGGCACCGACCCCGATGGCGAGCCGCGTGTCGAGTCTCATAAGGTTGTCGTGGATCCACAGCTCCTGTCTGGGCGCACCCAGTCCCACCCAGAGGATATCCGGTCTCGCCGCGTTCACCCGACGAACGATATCGTCGTTCACCTCCGCGGGAAACGTTTGGGAAACCGGAGGAGCGAAGGAGCCAACCAGCCGAAGGCACGGGAAGCCTCGAAGGAGAGCCCCCACCAGCTTCGAAAGGACCTCCGTGGTCGAACCAAGCAGAAAGCACGAGTAGCCTCGTCTTTCCGCGACCGCGGAGAGCTCCCACAGCAGGTCGGAACCGGCCACACGACCAGGGATGGGCGCGCCAAGGAGGCGCGACGCCCACAGCAGTGGGACGCCGTCCGGCAGGACGATCGAGGCGTGATTGCAGATATCGAGGAACCGGCGGTCCCGGCGGCCGTGCATAAGCGAGTTCACGGGCAGGACAATCGCCTGGTGGACGCTTCCCGTCTCGATCAGCTGCTCGAGCTTCGCGGTCGCGCTCTGGAGGGAGACGCGGTCCACCATACATCCAAGGATGTCGACCCGATCCGCCGGGAATCTCCTTTTCACCCTCGAAGCCCTCCCCTCTCACGAGCGCGGGAATAGAGCTCCATCAGTCGCGCGTAGTTCACTTCCGCCGAATACTTCGCGAGGAACTCCCTGCGCGCCTCGGAACCCATCGCCCGCGTCTGCGACGGCCGGTCCCACAGGCGACGAGCACCGGCCGCAAGGCTGTCCGGATCTCCAGACCTGAAGTGGACGCCGGTCCGACCGTCATCGACGATTTCCGCTGCCGCCCCGATATCGGTGGAGAGGACCGGCAGGCCGCACGCGAAGGCTTCCGCGATCACCAGGGAAAAGGTTTCATAGCATGTCGACGGAACCACCAGGAAGCGCGCGCGTTTCATCAGGTCAAAGACATCCTGACGGGAGCGTGCGCCGCGGACCCGAATGGTTCCCGGCGGACGCGAGCTGGCAAACCTGTCCACGACACCGCGCATCGGCCCGTCTCCGCAGATTTCCAGAGGACACTGAGGAAGTCTCCGCCAGGCGTCGAGCAGCACCCGAATACCTTTTTCTACCGAGAGCCTTCCCACGAACAGGGCGAAGTCCCCCTCTGCGCGTCCCGCCCCCGGATCGGGATGGACGAAATGAGGTATCACCATGATCCGATCTTCCGCGATGCCCCCGTCGATGAACTTGCCCCTGGAAAACTCCGAGGGCGCTGCGAAGAGATCCACCTTCTCTCGCCAAGTCCCGAGCATGCGGTGAGCCCCCAACATCACTGTCACCCCGGCGGTCTCCAGGCGGGAGCCACGATAGCAGCCGTGGAGCACCCCGGGCCACAGGAGGCGCGTGCCCATGCAATCCTCGCAGGGACGGCCAGAACGAAAGAAGGTGCCGGCCGCGCAGAGCAGCCG
>DATKLB010000282.1:0-9842 GCA_035542615.1 Spirochaetia bacterium
CCGGTCTCGGGAAGAGCCAGAACACCAGCGACGCGGTGTAGGCGAGAGTGTCAGTGCCATGGGTCACCACGATGCCGGAGGCCCTGCCGCCGCGAAGGTGCTCCTCAAGGCCTGCTACAAGGCGTGCCCAGTCCCCGGGGGTGATCTCCTCGCTGAGAATCCTTCCGACCTCGCGTTCCTCGAATGCGATTCTCTTGTTGAAACGTCCTTCCCCTTCGACGAGCCGGAGGATTTCCGACGGATCCCCGGCAACGACATCTCCCTGCTCGGACTCCCGGCCGACGATCGCACCTCCCAGGGAAAGGATCTGGACGACCGACACGGCCAGCTTCTTCTTCACCAGACCCTGAACCAGCGCCGGGTCCGCCCTCCCCGAGGTCTCCTTCATGATCTCGCCGATCAGGAAAGTGATCGGCCTGCTGTCGCCAGCGCGGATGGAAGCCACGACTTCCGCGTTCGCCTCGATCACGGAATCAACGTGGGATCCGAGGGTCGCGGGGTCGGTGATCTGCTCCCACCCCTTCTCGCGGATGATGGCAAGGGGGTCCTTGTCCTCTGCGAAAATCTTCTCCAGCACTGACTTTGCGATCCTTCCGTGGATACGCTTGGCTGACAGAAGCCCAAGGAGCTCGGCGAGACGCCGGGCGGAAAGCGGGCTCGAGGACAGGGTGGCTCCCGTGCGATTGAGGTGCTTTTTCACGTCAGCCGCAAGCCACAGCGCCGCACTCTGCGCATCAGCCCCCAGGCGCACCGCCTCCTCGAAGAAATCGGCGGTCGTTTTCTCGTCGCACAGATATTCGGCCTGGTCTTCCGAGAGTGAATACTCCTCCACGAAGCGGCGTTTTCGCGCCTGGGGAAGCTCGACGACAGAGGCCTCCACCCGTGTCAGGAACGCTGCGTCGGGAACGAATGGCGGCAGGTCAGGCTCCGGGAAATAGCGATAATCCGAAGAGCTCTCCTTCGTCCGCATGCCTTCGGTGACGTCCCGGTTCTCGTTCCACAGCCGCGTTTCCTGCGTGATGGAGCCCCCCCGCTCCAGGATCTCCGTCTGCCTCTCGATCTCGTACATGATGGCTTTTCGCACGAACTTGAAGGAGTTGAGGTTCTTCACCTCCACTTTGCTCCCCAGACCCTTGCCTTCCGGGTTCACCGAAACGTTGGCGTCGCAGCGCAGGGAACCTTCCTCCATGTTGCCGTCGCACACACCGAGGTAGCGCACCATACGGCGCAGCTGCTGAAGAAAGATCTCCGCCTCCTCGCCGACCTCCATGTCGGGCTGCGTAACGATCTCCAGAAGCGGGGTGCCCGTCCTGTTGAAGTCCAGCAATGTGACATCCCCCGCGTGAATCATTTTTCCCGCGTCCTCCTCGAGATGCACCTCGCGGATGCGCACGCGTTTTTTTCTCTTGCGAAGCTCGATCTCCATCCAGCCGCCGCTGCCCAGCGGCGAGCGGAACTGCGAGATCTGGTAGTTCTTGGGAAGATCGGGATAGAAGTAGTTCTTCCGCTCGAAGAGCGTGGAGCGCCCCAGTGTGCAGTTCAGCGCCCGCGCAACTACGTAGCCCATGCGCATGGCCTCCCCATTCAGGGTCGGAAGCACGCCGGGGTACCCCATGCAGACAGGACAGACGTTGGTATTGGGCTGATCCCCGAAAGCAGCCCGGCAATCACAAAACACTTTGGTCCGGGTCAGGAGCTGGGTGTGGACTTCGAGCCCGATGAACGATGCGTACACTGCTCAGCTCCAGCTCTTCGGATACCCTGGCGCATCCGGGGACGGGAAGACGGACTCTACCTGGCGGCAGGCATCGATCAGGAGCTCTTCCGCAAAGGCAGGAGCAAGGAACTGCATGCCAATGGGGAGGCCGTTTTCTTTTCCGGCAGGAAAGGACATCGCGGGGAGCCCCGCGAGGTTTGCCGAGCACGTGAAGATGTCAGCGAGCTTCTGCGAAAACGAGTCCGAATCCGATCCCCCGCGCTCGAACGGGGGAACAGGGTAGACAGGCATCAGGACGAGATCCAATTCCGAGAAGGCCTTCTCGAAATCCCTGCGGATTGCCGTGCGTATCTTCTGAGCCCGAAGATAATACTCGTCCTGGAATCCCGACCGCAGGACGTACGTGCCGAGGAGAATACGGAGCTTGACCTCGTCTCCGAAGCCTTCATTCCGTGAAAGAAGCGTCATCTCCTCAGGATTGTCCGCGCTGGCTGTGCGGTGTCCATAGCGTACGCCGTCAAACCGGGCAAGATTGGCGCTGGCCTCTGCGGTTGCTATGACGTAGTACGAAGAGACGACGTGATCGAATGTCTGGAAGGACACTTCTTCGACTGTGTGCCCCATGTCCCGCAGCATGTCCTGCGTCCGTGTCAGCGTCTTTTTCACGTCCGTGTGCATGGGCACCTCGGCGCACTCCCGCGGCACCCCGATGCGCAGCCGTCCACCCTGAGGCGCCCGCGACGGCCAGGGCAGCGAGGAGTGGTCCATCGGATCCTGCCCCCGCATGATCGTGAACGCCTGGTCCGCCGCGTCCACGGTCTTGGCGACCACACCGATCACCTCGAGGGATGAGGCATAGGCGACAAGCCCATATCTGGACACGGCCCCCCAGGTCGGCTTCAGGCCGTAGACGCCGCAGAAAGAGGCTGGCTGCCTGACGGAGCCGCCGGTATCGCTGCCCAGGGCGAAGGGGACGATCCCTGCCGCTACTGCCGCCGCAGATCCCCCCGAAGAGCCTCCAGGCACTCGCCGCAGGTCCCAGGGGTTGCGTGTCTCCAGCAGAGCGGAGTTCTCCGTTGAGGACCCCATTCCGAACTCATCCAGGTTGGTCTTGCCTGCAACGATGGCTCCGGCCTTCTGCAGCCTCTCGATGGCAGTGGCGGAGTAGGGGGAGACGAAGCTCTGCAGCATTCGCGATCCGCAGGTCAGTCGGAAAGAGCGCACGGCGATGTTATCCTTGACACCGAAGGGAATGCCGGCGAGCGGTCCGTCCCCGCTCGAGGCTTCCCGACCGATCTCGGGATCCAGTTGGAGGAAGCAGCCCAGCTCGCGGTTTCGCGCCTGGGCAAACTTCATCCACTTCTCCCGCTTTCCCTCGATTGTCGCAGTGCCGTGCCAGTCCATTGCCCCTCCGCCCCGGCGCGGGGCGCTCGGCGGTGATTCACAGTACGTTCGGAATGACGATGAAGTGCTCTTCCCGCCGGGGTGCGTTGTTCACCAGAGTGTCGGAGACGTCGGCCGCTCTCTCAACGTCGCCACGCGTCCGGTTCTCTTGCAGAAGCGCATGGGTGGTCGGCTCGAGGTCATCCACGTCGATCTCCCTCATGTGGGAAAAGTACTGGAGCATCTGCTCCACGGCCCTCCCGAGCTTCTCCATTTCCTGCGGCGTGAGAGAGAGCCGCGCCATGCGGGCTGTCATGGAGAGCTCCTGCGCATCCATGTCGGTAGTTAACCCGGCGCCCCCGAGCGTGTCAAGAACGGCCGGAATAGCGGAATCGCGGGGAAAACTTGACGATCCTGCTGGTTCGCCGTACATTCCATGCAGCACGAATCCCCATTTCTCGCCACGGTAAACTCCTGTGAAGTCGACGCTGTCTGCGCGGCATGAGCTTTTTCTATGCTGCGTTGAAAATCTCGTTTGACTGCGGAAGTGGGCATGCTACAATACGACTCCGAGAGCGAGGAATGTGAGTGGTAAAAAGGGACTTCCCGAAGATACACTTCTACGATCAGGACCTGGTGGCGTTGTACGATGAAACCTGGATCGTGATCAAGGACTTCTGGAAGAAGGGGACGACGCACAACGGCTTCCACAGCAGGTTCTTCAGCCATCCCGACAGCACACGGATAAATCAGTTCGATGCATGTTTCTCGTCCTTTTTTCTGGTCTATTCAAACCGGATCTTTCCGGTCTTGTCTTTGCTCGACAATTTTTACGCCAAGCAGGAAGAATCCGGGGCCATCCGAGGAGAATACCGGGAGGCCGACGGAAAACCGGTGCATCCCAAGGACAACCCCAAGGGGGTGCTTCCTCCCCTCTTCGCTTGGGCTGAATACAACATCTACCACAAGCTCGGGGCAAAGAAGAGGATCCGCGACGTGCTGCCGGTATTGGAGAAGTACTATCGCTGGATCGAGGCAACCTTCCGGCGGGAAAACGGTTTGTACTCTGTCCCATTGTCGGCCACGATGATGGAGAACTCCCCTCGGGAGGGGATGGTCTACCCTGTTGATTTCAACTCACAGATGGCCCTTGCGGCGCTGTACATGTCAGAGCTTGCCGACATCGTCAACGACAAGGAATCCAACTACGAGTACAAGAAGGCGTATTTCTCCCTGAAGACCAAGATCAGCGCCTTGATGTGGGACGAGAAGGAGGGCTTCTACTTCGATCTGGACGAGTCAGAGAAACGGCTGAAGGTCAAGACGATCGCTTCCTTCTGGCCGCTGCTCGCCGAAATCCCCAACGAGGCCCGCGGCGAAAGGCTCATCGACCACCTCGTGGACCCGCACGAGTTCGGAATCGAGAACCCTTTCCCCACCCTTGCCGTGTGCGATAAGAGATTCGACCCCATGGGCATGGGCTTTCGCGGGTCGGTTTACCCGCCGTTCAACTACATGGTGATAAAGGGCCTGGAGAAGTACAAGCGCCACGATCTTGCCCGGGAGTTCGCCATCCGGCACCTCTATCATGTGCTGGACGGCTTGTACACCGGCAACGGCAAAAGGGGCTCGCTGTACGAGGCGTATGCCCCGCACACAGAGGGTCCGGCCCGGTGGCCGGGAAAAAAGGGCTTCCCCCGCACGATGTATGTGCCCTATACGGCGCTCACCACCGTGGCGCTGATGCTGGAGAACATCATCGGGCTGAACATCTCCCTCCCCCGCAAGACGGTCGATTGGACGATTCCCACTCTCGAGCTGATGGGGATCGAGGACCTGGCCTTGAAGAGAAACCTCATCTCCATTCTCAGCGCGAAGAGCAGCAGGGGATGGGAAGTACACCTGGAAAGCGAAAAGCTGTACTACCTCACAATCGACCTGTTTGGAGCACGCAGCAAAACTCTGCCCATCCCGTCCGGAAAGTGCTCCATTCTGGTGGACAAGCTGTAGAGGGCAGCGCCCGGCTGCGTCACAAGGCGCTGCGGCCTTTGAAGGAGCGCACGAGGGTCTGCTTGTCCGCAAACTCCAGGTCGCCTCCCACCGGAAGACCGAAGGCGATGCGCGACACTGTCACCCCGGTCTCCTTGAGCAACTTCCCGAGGTACAAGGCTGTCGTCTCGCCCTCCACCGTGGGATTCGTTGCCAGGATCACCTCCCTGACCCCTCCAGTGTGCACCCGTTCCATGAGGCTTGCAATGCGAAGGTTCCCCGGCCCCACGCCGTCGATCGGCGAGATGGCGCCCATCAGCACGTGGTAGAGCCCGTGGTGCTCGTGAATTGACTCGAGGGTGAGCACATCCCGCGGCTCTTCCACCACGCAGATCGTCGTCCTGTCGCGGCCGGGATCTGTGCAGATCGAGCAGGGATCGATATCCGTGTAGGTGCCGCAGATGCTGCAGGATCTGATAGTCTGTCGGAGACCTGCCAGGTCCTCCGCCAGGGAGCGGACCAGCGCGTCATCGGCACGCAACAGGTAATACGCTATCCTCGATGCGCTTTTTTTCCCCAGCCCGGGCAGCCGGGCGAGATTCGCGATCAGCCTCTCGAGCGCATTCATCGTCTACAGACCGAGGAAACCCGGGGGAAACCCCAGCAGGCCAGTCGCCTGGGACACCTCTTCCCTGATCTTCTCCTTCAGGCGATCCAGTGCGTCGGTAACAGCGGCCTGGACGAGGTCCTGGAGCATCGGAATGTCCGCCGGGTCAACGGCCTCCCTGGCGATGGTGACCTTCTCCACGTGCATCTGCCCGTTCACCTCGACAGTGACCAGGCCGCCTCCCGCCGAGCCGGTTGCCCGCGCGGCCTTCAACTTGGCCTGGATCTCCCCCATCTTGGACTGCAGTCCCTGCAGTTGCTTGAAGATCTCAAACGGATTGGTCGCCATGGTCTTCACCTTTCACGATTTCCCCTCGGAATACCTTCCGCAGCAGCTCGACGCGCTGATCGACCGCGACCGGTTCCTGCCTGGCTTCCTGGAATGCCAGCCGCAGGCGCACCGGATGGGAAAAGAGCGAAGAGAACCGGGAAGCGAGCAGCTCCTTTTCCTTCAGGACGACCTCTCCCTGGAACCTATCCCCCGCAGAAAAAGCCAGCACTACCTCGTCGCCGTCCAGGGTCACTGAGGTCGCCCTCTCCAGGGCAGAGGCGAGCGCCGGCTTCTCCCGGCGGAGAGTCTCGGCGACTTTCTTTGCCGCGTCCTGTGTATCTGGAGGCTTGCCTTCCGCTGCGGGGGTCACTGGCGGAACGGAACCCTGCACCCGCGTGCCGGGCTCCGAAACAAGCTCGCCGCGGATTTCGGTCAACGCCTCGCGAATTTCCGAGGTGCTGATCAGCGAGTCGAGCTGCGCCAGACGGGAAAGAGTCAGCTCGAGCTCGAATCTCTGGTTCAACGAAAAGCGAATATTGCGGTACAGGGAAAGAAGCAACTCTATTGCGCGTTCAAGCTGGGCCGCGCTCAGCGAATCGAGCACTGACGCGTCGAAGTCCTCCGGTGAGTAACCCAGAAGAGTGTCCCTGGTGATGCCGCTTTTCAGGAAAAGCAGGTTTCGGAAATACTCGGTGAGGTCTGCAACAAATTGCTCGATGGACACGCCCGTGGAAAGCACCGAATCCGTACGTTCCAGCACCTTTCCCAACTCTGCTTTCCTGAGGAGTCGCACGAAGTCATTCAGCTCTTCGACGCCCAGGACCCCCAGCTTCTCGCGGATGCGATCCAGGGTGATCGACCCGTCTGAGAAAGACACGACCTGGTCCAGAAGCGTATACGCATCCCGCAGGGAGCCAGTTGCTTCCTTGGCAATCCAGATGAGCGCCCTGTCCTCGGCGTCGACTCCCAGCTCCTGCGCGGCCTCCCGAAGCTTTCCTTTGATCTCGGCTGTCGAGATGAGCCGAAAGTTGTACTGCTGGCAGCGCGAACGTATCGTTGCCGGGACCTTGTGGACCTCGGTTGTTGCAAAGATGAATACGATGTAGGGGGGAGGCTCCTCGATCGTCTTCAACAACGCGTTGAATGCGCTGTTGGAGAGCATGTGGACCTCGTCGATGATGTAGACCTTGAACCGCCCGGCGTTGGGGGCGAAAAGCACCTCGTCCCGGATTTCACGCACATCGTTGACGCTCGTGTTCGAGGCGCCGTCGATCTCGATGACGTCCAGGGACGCTCCGCGGGCAATCTCGCGGCAGCTTGCACACACCCCGCAAGGCGAGTCTGTGGGCCCTTTTACGCAGTTCAGCGCCCTGGCAAGAATGCGCGCAACTGAGGTTTTGCCAACGCCACGGGGCCCGGCAAAGAGATAGGCGTGGGCAATGTGCCCTTGTCGAAGGGAGCTTGTCAGCGTGGCGGAAACAAACTCCTGGCCAACGAGCTCAGAAAAGCTCTGGGGGCGTTTTCTGGTTGCCGTGACTTCATATGCCATTGCGAGGCCTCCGCGCCGCAGGGGACTCCGGCGGCCGTAGCAATAAGAAAGCCAACCGGCGTTGAAAAAGCAACCCCCCCGGCTCCATCCAGGCCGGGTACGGCTCATGAGCACGCTGCTTACCGCTGCTCCCTTCCGGGCCTGACGGGGTTGGGCAGCAGCTCATAGCGTATGACCTGGATATCAACGCCGAGAGGGTTGTACGGAGAGAGTGGGATTCGAACCCACGGTACCCTTACGAGTACACACGCCTTCCAAGCGTGCACCTTAGGCCACTCGGTCATCTCTCCCAGCTCCACGGATGGAGCGAGGGCGGCTGCGTACATGGATGTACACGCGGACGCGCAGGCTCCACGGATGGAGCGAGGGCGTCGTGTGAATAGCCACACAGGCTGCCGACTCCACCACCGGAGAGCATCAAAGCTCGCGGAGAGAGTGGGATTCGAACCCACGGAGCCGCAAGCGGCTCAACGGTTTTCGAGACCGCCCGATTCGACCGCTCTCGCATCTCTCCAAGGCGCAGGATGCGCCGAGGGCGGCGTCGCCATGGATGGCGAGGACGCCGCCCAAGCTCGAAATATGGAGCGAGGGCGGCTGCGTACAGGGATGTACAAGCGGCCGCCCGAGACCCAGGACGGGTCGAGGTCGGCAAAGCCCACGGATGCACCAGAGCCGACCAGACAAGATCGCCCCTCGCAACGCGAGAGGCGACCAGGTTCTTCGTGCCCAAGAGGATTCGAACCTCCGACCTTTAGATCCGCAGTCTAATGCTCTATCCAGGCTGAGCTATGGGCACTTGGCGCATCCCCGCCATACCTGCTTCCGCCGCGCCTTTCGCCAGTACCGGCATTGTACTCACCCAGGGCAGACTCGGCGCAATTCTTACGGAGAGGGGGGGATTCGAACCCCCGGTACCCTTTCGGGGTACAACGCCTTAGCAGGGCGCCCGATTCGGCCACTCTCGCACCTCTCCCTTTCCAGCACGCCCCTCGACCGGCACCGAATGCAACGACGTATTCCTCTTCCGAGCAGAGGTGAGGAGCAAGGGATACGTGACCGGAGAGGGAGGGATTCGAACCCCCGGAACCGCAAGCGGCTCAACGGTTTTCAAGACCGCCTCCTTCGACCACTCGGACACCTCTCCCTCGACCAGAACGGCCGGAAGGCGTCCGCCTGCAGCGTCTCGGCACGTCGCATGACGCGCGCCATGCCTGCGACGCACGAGCGGACACCCAAGAGCACGAAAGCGGCCCGGAGGCGGCCGGTGCGCCCATAGGCCATGTCAACTTTCACGCCCCATTGGCTGAGCCACTATACCCACGCCTTGCTGCTTTGTCAACAAAACCGGTCCGGCAACACAGCGAACGCGGCGTCAAAGGCGCGAATTGCTGCGGACGGCCACCGGCAGGGGTGTTCGCTTCAGAGGATGATTCCGAGAAGCCTCTCGAGATCCTCCGTCGAGTAGTACGCGATCTCGATGCGGCCTTTTCTTCCGTCCCCTTTCACCTCGACTTTTGTCCCCAGCTTTTCGATGAGCTTCTGCTCGATCTCGCGCACCTGGGGATCCCTGCGCCCGGAGGGAGGCTGGCCCGCCCGCCGGGATTTTCCTGACTGCCGCTTCCCCGCGGAGAATGCAGCGGCAAGCTCTTCTGCCTCACGGACAGAGATCCCTTTGTCGAGGATCCGCTTGAAAAGGACCTGCTGATCCGCCGGGTTGACGAGCGCCAGCATGGCCCGTGCATGCCCCGGGCTGAGCGCTCCTTTCTCAAGGGCGTCCTGTGCCTCCCGGGGGAGCTTCAGGAGACGCAGTGTGTTTGCCACAGTGGATCTGTCTTTTCCGACCCTGCCTGCTATCTGCTCCTGGCTGAGACCCGCGATCTCCATCAGGTTCCTGTACGCGAGGGCCTCTTCGATCGGGTTCAGATCCTCCCGCTGAACATTTTCGATGAGAGCGATCTCGAGCTTCTCCTCGGAGCTGAACTGGCGCACCAGTACAGGCACCCTGTCCAAGCCGGCGAGTCGGGCAGCGCGCACACGCCGCTCTCCGGCCACGATGATGTAGCCTCCGTCCGGCGACGCCTCCGCGAGAACCGGTTGAAGGACGCCCTTTTGCCTGATCGAATCCGCCAGCTCTCGCAGGGCAGTTTCATCGAAACCCCTGCGGGGCTGCTGCGGATTGGGCTTCAAGGCAGAGAGGGCAACTTCGGAGAGGGAGGACGGGTCAATGTCTTGTTCATCACCGAGCAGTGCCCCGATACCCTTCCCCA
>DATKLB010000283.1:0-6211 GCA_035542615.1 Spirochaetia bacterium
AGTTCTATTTCGTCGGTAGACGGCGCCCAGCGAATGACAGTTCGACTTCCCATCAACGTACTCCCTCAGGCCTTTCTTTGTTGGTAGGTGTGCCAGACAGGCTGTAAGGCGGACCGACGAAGGGCAGCCAACGATTTCCCCACATCGTAAAAGATCTGGTGGCAGCGTCAAGAGTCGACTTCCGCACACTGTCAGAAGTCGAAAATCTATTCCAGCTTCGGCTTCTTCCCCTCAGGCCTGCTGGGTCACTTCATTTTCGCCATGATGCTGATGATCCTGTGGAGGTGCCTCATTGCAGCACATCCAGGCCAGGAAAGGTGGTATCATGGGCGGAAGAGGAGCGTCACATGTCCCATGCAAAAAGAGCGCTTGTTTCCATCATCAGCGTCATCGGTCTTGTCGTCCTGGTTGGCCATGAAGCCAGCGCCCTTGGCGCCGAGGAGGGGAGATCGGTTCGAGAGGTCGGCGGTTTCACCGGCGTGAGCCTGGACACCAGCGGGGAGCTCATCATCACCCAGGGGGATTCGGAAGGCCTGGAGATCGTCGGCCCGTCTGGCGACCTTGCGCGCATCGTGACAGAGGTGAGCGGCGGCATGCTGCGGATCAGCAGGGAGGGGCCAGGTCCGCTCTTTTCCGTCCGCAGCACGGTGTTCCGGCTTCGAATGAAGGAAGTTGCCAGCCTTGAGGCGCACAGCTCCGGCAGCATCTCGGCACGCAGCCTGCATGCGGACTCCCTGCGGATCCAGATCAGCTCATCGGGAAGCATTTCGATCGGTTCCCTCACGGCTGCTTCACTGGAGGTTCGGATCAGCTCATCCGGCTCACTGAGCGTGGCAGGGGAGGTGGATCGGCAGGACGTGCTTCTCAGCAGCTCTGGGAGCTACGCGGCGGGGGCGCTAGCAAGCACGACCGCGAGAGTGGTGGCGTCCAGCTCGGGAACCGCGACCGTGCGAGTCTCCGACAGCCTCGACGCCAACGTCAGCAGCAGCGGCGACGTACGGTACTACGGAAATCCCGCACGGGTGAACGGAAACGTCACGAGCTCGGGCAGGCTTGTCCGGCTGGGCGGCTGAGCCTGCCGGCCCGGCGCCGAAACCTGCCCGTGATGGCCCGGCAAGAGCTCACACTTTCGTCAGTCGCCGAAAGATAGTGGCTGCATCCACCGGGCTTGGTACGGCGGCGTAGCATCCGGAAGCCGGGTCGGCAAACTCGGGGTGACGCCTGAGCCATTCGCGTTCGCTGGCGGAGATCTTGGCGACCAGATGATCCGGATCTGTGGGCTCCTATCAGGGTCCAGGGAGCGGGTGGCTGCTGCGCAAGGAGCAGCAACTGCTGCCACATCTCCAGGAATTCCTCTCCGAGATCAGGGATGTTGATCACTGAGAAGCTTCCTCAGTGCTTCCCTGCCCGCCCGGGTGACCCTGGGCTCGGAGTCCAGAAGCAGGTCCGCGGAAACAACTGCCAGCGGCGCCCGGGGGAACTTCAGGATCCACGGTTGATTCGGTACTCGAAGGGTCAGGTTGGGCTCGTCCGACTCCTTCGCTGGCTGGAATTGCCGCTCGATCATTCGAAGCACGTCACTGCTAACGTAGGCGTCGATCTCTCCGCTTGCAGGGACCAGATCGATTTCACCGGCAACGCCGGACAGTCCAGTCAACACAAGCCCCGGCTTTTTCAGAATCTTGGCAATGTCAGAAGGCAACGCCCGCCAACGAAAGATCCGGGCCCGCGATTCGCTTCCTTTCAGAGACTGAAGGGCCCAGTCGCGGTCACGAAGCCGGCGCTTGAGCCGCGAGAGAGGCGAGGAGTGGATCCAGCCAGGTCGGTCGCCGCTGAGCAGCGCAAGGATTGCCCAGGCGACCGCCGATGAAGGCGGCCGGCCGGCCTTGACCTCTCGGGCAGAGATCGGCTCCACCAGCCAGCGGTTCCCCACCTTATGAGCTTTGAGCCTGCCGGCGCGCGCCAAGGCGCGGATTCGCCGGGAACTGAGTCCTATCTCGCGCGCCGCGTCCCGTGACGACCAGAACTTCATATACACAATTATTCCGATTTGGGAATAGTTTTGTCAACATTCGAGACGCTCCAGGATACCGGCTACGCGAGCTGGATCCAGGTGGATTGCTGGCAGAACCCCAGGCCGTTCCGGTGTTCGGAGGTCAACAAAAAGGTCGTGGATGCCATCATGAACGACATGAGAGAGGGTTTCCACGCCTCTAGCCCTCCACGATGCCTCGAAGATCGCGGAGCCTCCCCGCAGACACATCCTCTGAGATGGGGTAGGACGCAGAGGGGATCCCGATCACCCAGGACGCTCCTGCCCGCCACCGTGAACGGCTCACTGTCATGTCCTCACGGACGGCGGCGATGTGCCGGGTGTCCTCGATCGTCAAATGATCCCGCCACTTACACTCGACGAATGTCAGCCGGCCTCCCGTCTCAATGATGAAGTCGATCTCTCTCGCGCGCTGGTCGCGATAGTACCAGAACCCCACCTGTCTCTGCCCGTGCTGGGCCATCTTTCTCATCTCCGAGAACACGAAGGTCTCCCAGACAGCTCCCATGGAAGGCGAGCCATCCAGAGTCGCCTCGTCGAGGTTGAGCAGAAAGCAGAGAAGCCCAGTGTCCCGGAAGTACACCTTGGGAGTCTTGACGATCCGCTTCGCGAAGCTCTCAAACCAGGGCTCCAGAAGAATGATCTGCCCCGAGGCCTGGAGCACGCTCAACCAGTCGCCGACAGCCTTCACTGAAATGCCCACATCGCGGGCAACGTCGCTCTTGTTGAGCATGTTTGCCGAACGCGCGGCAAGAACCCGGATGAACCGCTCGAAGTCGCGCAGGCTCGTCACGTTCAGGATCTGCCGAACATCCCGCTCAAGGTAGGTCGCCAGGTAGGAGGCGTAGAAATCACGCCGTGGCAGATCCGGGACTCTCCACAACTCGGGGAACTGACCGCGGACCATGAGAGAGATCAGCGCTCCCGGCGTTTCCGGCACGGGGCGGACTGCGCTGATCTCTTCGCGGGAAAGGTTCTCCAGTTCGATGACCGCGGCCCTGCCGGCAAGGCTGTCAGAGATTCCCTTCATGAGAACGAACTGCTGGCTTCCCGTGAGAATGAACCTGCCCATGGCGTGGCGATCACGGTCGATCTCCGCCTTCAGATGCCGAAAGAGGCCGGGCGCGTATTGCACCTCATCAATGACAACAGGCTGCGGGTGCTCCCGCAGGAACGCAGCCGCGCTCCGCTCCGCCTGCTCTGCAACGCTCGGCAGGTCGAGGGACACGTAGTGATGCCGGGGAAAGGATTTCTGAACGAGAAAAGTCTTCCCTGACTGTCGAGCGCCTGACACGACGACAGCAGGAAAATAGCGTGCCAGCTCCAGAGCTCTTCCGGCAACGGTCCGAGGATACTCCATACGACAATATTTACCTGTCAGGTAAATATTGTCAACGTTCCGATTCAGGAATAGTTTAGTCAAATCCGCGCTGTCGCGGCCAGATCCTTTGCCCACCGACTCACGGTTTTCTGCTCGATCACGGCTCCCCATGCAGCAGTTGCCTTCTTCAGCCACGACCGGCTTTTCTTGACGGCGCAGGGAGCTGGCGCCATCTTGACGGGCAGGATACACTTGAGCCGGATGCTCATGCGCTTCCTCATCACTGCGCTTGCTTCCTCTTGAAGCGCAGGGAGGCGGAAATGAAGTCAGTCCGCGCTTTCTTCCTGGCCTGCCTTGTCGTTGCCCTGGGTGGCTGTTACATAATCCCCCACGCGGTTTCGATTCAGGAGAGAACTACCTTGACTCCGGACAAGTCCTATGTCGGCGGCATATTTCTCACGAATATGACCGAGCCGATGGTTCTGTACATGGACGCGCCGAACGACAATCTCGTGGCCATCGACCTTTACAGGGGAGGCCTGTTCCTGGTGGAGCTTCCGCCCGGCCAGTACCGGGTGCACCATCTCTGGATCTATTCCTCGTCGGAACCGCAGGGGATTTACCGGGTGATCCCCGAGCTGTCCCGGCAGCACATCATGGTGAGCCCCGGACAGGTCACCTACCTCGGACATCTCGGAGTCGCAAAGAACTGGCTGATTTTCGAGACGAGATATGAAACCCGGTATGCTTTCGACCGGATGGAGTTCGAGGCGTTGCTGGGGAGCTCCTATGATGTTCCGCCATCCGTGGCGATTGTTGGCGCGGCGAAGTGAGGAGAGGCTTCATGAAAACGAAGGCTTTCTCCGCCGTTCTCGTCAGCCTGCTGCTTTTTTCATGCACCACCACCATGAATATCGGAGTGGAGCCTGCAAATCCCGCGCCGAATGCGCCGCCCACGCCGCCGGGTTCCGAGATCAGGGTCTTGCAGTCGCGGGAGACTCTCCCCGAGGGAGCGATCCTTGTTGCCCGCCTGAAGCTCCGGGACACGGGGCTGACAGTGGACTGCGGCTTTCAGGCCGTAGTTGCGCGGGCCAAAGAAAAGGCGCGGGAGTTGGGCGGCAAGCTGCTGCGGCTGGTGCGGGTGTATCCGCCAGGGTGGTCTACCTGCTATGAGCTGGACGCGGAGGTCTACGCCCTTCCCGAGTGATTTCGCGGCGAGGCAGCGAGCGGCCTCGCGCCTCCCTGCGTGGGGCGCATTTTTCGCCGCCCGCGGTGTTTAACTGGAAAAGGAGTCACATCTTGGCACAGGTTCCCGACAGCACCCGCGGAATGCACGCCGGCCCCCTCGCGGCGTCCGCCGGCCGTCTTTCCTACCTGGACTGGCTGCGTTTTCTCGTCGTGCTGTCTCTCGCCCCTTTCCATGCGGCGTTGAGCTACACGGGCATGGGCGTCGTCTATGTGTACGATACCCCGATCCGCAACCTGTTCCTTTCCGGCGTGTTCCCCCAGGATGCCGGGCCATTTGCCATGAGGATCTTCACCATCTTCATGGACAACTGGTTCATGCACCTCCTGTTCATGGTCTCCGGAATCGCCGCCGCTTCTTCCCTCAGGAAGAGAAGCGCGGGCGAGTTTGTCGGGGAACGCGCAAACCGCCTGCTCCTGCCCCTGCTGCTCGGCACCCTCCTTGTTATCTCCATTCAGTCCTGGCTGCGGGCTTTGTCGTTCGGAAGGTTCTCCGGAGGCTTCTTTTCCTTCTATCCGCATTTCTTCCAGGGCATCAACGCGGGCCCCGCCAGCAAGGGGAACTTCGACTACGGCCAGCTCTGGTTCCTTCTGTACCTCTTTGTCTTCTCCGTACTGGCGCTGCCCCTGATGATCGCCGTGAAGCGCCGGGGAGACTCTTCGCCGTTCGTCGCGGCGGCGCGTCGTCTCTCGGGGGGCGCGCTTGTCCTCCTCCCCGCAATATGGATCGCCATCCTGGAAGGCGCCTTCCGCCCGGGATGGCCGGGGTTCCAGAACCTCGTGAACGACTGGGCGAACTTTACCGTGTACCTGTCATTCTTTCTGTTCGGCTACGCGGCCGGCACGGCGCGCGAACTGCTGGAGGCCATGGAAAGAAACCGGCACGCCGCTCTTGCGCTGGGTCTCCTGGCGTTTGCCGCTCGCCTGGCTGTCTATCGGATCGTCCCTGTTCCGTCGGGCTACAACGCGGCGCAGATTGTGACGCACGCCTTCCGCGGCGCTGCCGCGTGGGGGCTGGTGATTGCGGCCATGGGCTACGGGCGGAGATATCTCAACCGCGAGAGCCGGGCTCTCTCCATTGCGCGTGACCTTGCCTTCCCCCTGTACGTGCTGCACTTCGCGCCGCTGAGCGCGGCGACCTGGCTGCTGCTTGGCACAGGGCTTGGCGTGTGGGCCCGCTGGGGCATTTCCGTGGGCGCGTCATGGGTCACGGTGGCCATCTTCACATTCGTGGCCCGCTATGTCCCGCTTGTGAGAGACGTCCTTGGCATCAGGCCGGGCCGGCTCTGGAAGGCCGAGGCTGACCCCTCGCGCGTCCTGCCACGGTAGACTCGGCCGCTGCGCCCCCTGCGTCAGGGCTGCGTCGCCTGGGCCTGCCCCCGCCCGAGAAGAGGGCAGCGTGCGCGCGCCGGCCCTCCCGGGTGCGCGCACTGTGAGGACGGAAAGCGGAACCCCCTTGAGGCAACTGGCCACTGCCTGCCGGTCACCTGTCGATGAACTTTGGGATCGATCCGCGGATGCTTCCTCTGTGGAACCTCAGCGACTCCCGGCCCAGGGCGTCCGCCAGGCTCCCCGGATTTCCGTGATAGAGC
>DATKLB010000284.1:0-4360 GCA_035542615.1 Spirochaetia bacterium
CCCGGTGGCGCGCCGGGGTACGGTCGCTCGGGCAACTGCAGCACGGTACCCGGGCGGCTCAACGCGTCCAGCAGGGCGCGAAAGACGGCCTGGCTGTCGAAGACCTCGTCGAACGCGGCTTCACGAAGCATAGGGAGGGTCACTTATCGCACATCGAAGCTCACCCGCGTGGTTGCGGCAGCCCTGCTCTCCTTTTCCCAGCGGGCCTTGATTCGACTCTCTTCCGCCTCCAGCAGGGGAACGATCTGTGCCGCGGCGGAGTGGCCGCCGCCGATCACCGCATCGAGGAGGGCGCTGCACAACGCTCTGTCATCTCCAGTCCCCAGGACACATCCGTACCCCAAGCATCCATCCACGTCCACCTCGCATTCGGTCACGAAGGCCTCGCCGAGAAGGAAAGGGACATTTTCCAGGGGGTCGACCTGCTTCACCATGACCATGCCGGGCGTCGGGGCTTTCAGGATCCTGACGGCAGCGCGATTCGCGATGGTTTCCGCGATCGCGCGCACCGCCTCCGGCCCCGCCTCAGCCGCAATCTCGGAGTAGTCCATCATGCCACCCGCCAGTGGATGGAATCCCTGATGGCGCCCAGGAGGGATCGTATGGTCGCGGGATCGATATCACCGATCGTCCCGATTCGGAAGGTGTTGGTGTTCGAAACCTTGCCCGGGTAGATGACAAAGCCTTTCTCCTTCAGGTCTGCATAGAACCGGGCGAACGAATACCCATCCCCGCGCGGCTCGAAGAAAGACGTGATGATCGGGGATTGGAAGCGTTCTTCGATGAGGCACTGGAAGCCGAGGTTCTTCATGCCTCGGATGAGCTCGAAATTGTTTGCCCGATATCTCGCATAGCGCGCCGACACGCCGCCTTCATTTTCCAGCTCGAGCAGAGCCTGCGCGAAAGCCCGTACCACGTGAGTGGGCGAGGTGAATCTCCACTTGCCTTTTTCTTTCTCCATGGTCTTCCATTGGTCGTAGAGGTCCAGGGAAAGGGAACGCCCTCTGCCTTCGCATTCTTCCAGCGCGCTCCTTCTGGCGATGACAAAACCGAACCCCGGCACGCCCTGGATGCATTTGTTGGCGCTGCTGACCGCGAAGTCGATGCCAAGGGAGCCGATATCCATCGGGATGCCGCCGAAGCTGCTCATGGCGTCGACGATGAAGCTGCGGCCGCTGTCCCGGACCGCGGAAGCAATTTCTTCCAGGGGATTCAGAATTCCCGTCGTGGTCTCGCAGTGCACCAGGGCCACGTGGCTGATGGAAGGATCCGCGCGGAGCGCCTCACGGACCCGGGACGGATCGGGCGGGGCGGTCTCTTCGGTTCGCAGCACGAAAGCATCGATTCTCAGCCGCTGGGCGATGGCCGCCATGCGCTCCCCGTAGGCGCCGTTCGCGAGGATGAGAACTTTGCCATCTGCGGGAATCGCGGTCCCCAGCGCTGCCTCCACGCAGAAAGTGCCGGATCCCTGCATGAGGACGCTCGTGTACGCCTCGCGGGAGCCAGCGGTGGCGATCTGCACGAGCCTCTGCCTGACATCCTGGACGATGTCGTTGTAGTCGGCGTCCCACGTGCACCAGTCGCGCAGCATGACTTCCTTGACAGTGGGAGTCGTGCTCAGAGGACCGGGGGTGAGGAGCACGTACGGGTTTGCCGGCCGCTCATGCGTGCCCATGCGACTTCTCCCGGGAAGGCTGCTCCCCCCTGATGATCCGCTCTTCGATTCCGGCAAGGACATCCCGGCAGGTCCCCACGCTTTCCGTCACGAAGTGGGCCCCCGCATCGCGAAGCCGCTTCTCGGCCTCCTGCATCAGAACGGACTGCTCCTCGTCTGTCAGTGCGCTAAGCTGCGACCGCGAGAGCCCGACTTCGTTGCCGGAGAGGGTGACGCCGATGGTCCACATACCCGCGTTCAGGCCCTCCTGGATATCTGCCGGCGTGTCCCCGATCTTCACGAGGCGCCGGGGCGGATAGGCCTGGAGCTTGATCGCGTTGAGGAAGCACATCCACGGATAGGGCCTGCCCGCCGGAACGTCGGAAGGACAGAGCACCGCGTCAGCGACAAACCCCTGACTGGCGGCTTCTGCGGTGAGAATATCCATGATCGGGCGCAGGTAGCCTGTCGTTGAACCGATTCCGATTCCCCACGCGCGAAGCTCGTCTGCCAGCTCGCGTGCTCCGGGAACCAGCTCAGCGTGGCGCCGCACCGCCGTTGCAAGCCGCGGCTCCAGCTCCTCGTACAGTGAGCTCGCATCCTCCGCCCGCGGATCCACTCCTGCCGCTTCCTTCCATCGGCTCGCGATGCCCGGGTCGGCCAGGAGGCGCCTGATGTGCTCGCGCTTTTCGAGCCCCATGGGACCGCGCGCTTCCGCTAATGTGATCGTGACGCCCCGTTGCGCGAAAGTCTCCACAATCGAGGCGGTCGGTGCAAAGCAGCCGAAGTCGACAAGCGTGCCGGCCCAGTCAAAGACGACCGCCGCGATTCCAGAATCATGCTGTCCACTACCGTTCTTCTGCATGTCTTACCCGCGTTCCAGGGATTCGCAGGGCCGGACGACGTTACAGGCCCAGCGCGAAGAACTTCGGCCGCAAGTGTTATGTCTCGATGAGAATGGTGTGAATTTTCTGTTAGCTCGACGCCGCGTTGGCATTCGTGGGCGCTTTCGTGCTCTTCCCGTCGAGCAGCCGCCGAGTTATGGTATTACCACGCGGGGAATCGCGTGAGGAGGAGAGTCAACGATCCGAAAGGAAAGGTCATCGACAACGTCGAGATCCCGCCGAACGGAACAATCACGACACAGGTCACGTTCTCGGTTCCGGGGGACTACTCTTTCTTCCGCAACCATCCCCTGCATGCGGATTTCGGCATGAGGGGACACGTCATCGTCTCGGGAAGTTGACCCGCATGAGCATCCGCGCCGCGGGCATGCTCGCATGCGTCTCCCTCCCGTTCATCCTTGCGCAGGTCGCCGCGGCCGAGGATTCTTCCTTTTCCGCCGACGGCTTTCGGTATTCGGTCCACTCCGGCGAACGGATAGCGGCTTTCTGCGAGAGGCTCCAGGAAGAGGGAGTTTCCTCCTCCGACATCTTCCTCCGAATCGCCTCCACAGCCCAGTTTCCCGGGTTCCCTTTCGTTCCCGCCCCGCGTCAGGATGTGAACAGGTTCGAGGGACTCTTTGTCCCCGGGCAGTACACCCTGGCTTTGGGGTTCCTGTCCGCAGACGGTCTCTCAGACACCCAAAAGCTCTGGCTGACGAAGCGCATGATTGCTCAGCTTTTGGAAGCCAGCGCCCGTCGGTTGAAAGGGTTTCACTCGCGCGTCGGTCTGGGCCTCTCTCAGAGCATCACCCTGGCGAGCATAGTGGAGAAGGAGGCTGTCAACGGCAAGGACTACGGGAAAATCGCCTCGGTATTCTGCAACCGCCTTCGCACGAACACGCCGTTGGCGTCCTGCCCCGCCGTGGAGTATTTTCTGGGATACCATCGGCCCTATCTGCAACTTTCCGACATTCTGACAGATTCGCCATACAACCTTTACATGCACCCCGGCCTTCCGCCAACGCCGATTGCTTTTTTCACCGACGCGGCCTTCCGGAGTGTGATGGATCCTCCCGACACATCCTACCAGTTCTTTGTCTTCGACTGGGCCAGGGGGCTGCACTACTTTGCCACGGACTTTGTCGGGCACCAGGCCAACATGGAGATTTCCCTGGAGCACTTCAAGGCAGCATATGGAGCCGATCAAATGTTCACGAGACACCTCGGAAAGTTTTACGAGTACTGAAGCTCCGCCCCACTAGGAACCCGCGGAGTCCGCGCCTGTCACGATTGCGACGCTCGCCTGCGCACCGATCCTGCTCGCACCCGCTCCGATCATGGCGACGGCTGTCTTGTAGTTCCGCACGCCGCCGCTTGCCTTGACTCCCATGTCGCGTCCTACGACCCGGCGCATCAAGGATATGTCCTCCACGGTCGCTCCGCCGCCAAGGAAGCCCGTCGAGGTTTTCACGAAATCAGCCCCTGCCTTCTTCGCGAGCTCACATGCCAGGACTTTCTCGTCCTGCGTGAGAAGCACGGTTTCGATGATCACTTTGAGGATCGTGGTGGCCCGGGTGGCCCTGCGCACCGCGCGGATGTCCTCTTCCACCCCGTGGTAGTCTCCCGACTTGAGGAGGCCGATGTTGATCACCATGTCGATCTCGGAAGCGCCATCGGAAATCGCTTCCCGGGCCTCGAACGCCTTGGCCCTGCTCGTCATCGCGCCCAGGGGAAAGCCGACAACCGAACAGACCTTCACGTCGGTTCCCTGGAGCTTTCGCGCTACCTGGGCGACCCGACAGGAGTTCACGCACACCGCGAA
>DATKLB010000285.1:0-7807 GCA_035542615.1 Spirochaetia bacterium
TGCTTGCCCAGGTGGAGGAAACGCATCCTTCCGCATCCGTGTACAACCTGCTGGGTAACGTGGCGGTGCTCAAGGGAGAGCTGATCAGGGCCGAGATGGCCTTTTCCACCGGCCTCAGACTGACGCCGGATGATCCGGACCTGCTGGTGAACCTTGCCATGCTCCATTTGCAGAAGAACGACTACGCGAGAGCGAAGCCGATGCTGGAAAGGGTCATCGCCGATCACCCGGACCATGCCCGTGCGAAACGGGTCTTCGATCGCGCCCGAGGACAGCGCGAGACTCTCATCTCCTGCTCGGAATGCGGTCGCCAGTGGTGGGCGCCGAGGGATTTGTCGGCGCAACCGGGGCTGAAGATACGCGGCGAGCCGCCGGCGGATGCGCCGGCGGGCAGGTGTCCGAAGTGCGGAAGGGTCTACTGCGTCGGCTGCGCCAGCGCGCACGTCAGGGATATGAGATTCTGCTGTGGCTCGTGCGGCGAGCTTCTGAAGCTTTCCGAGGATTCCCTGAAATGGCTGCTCGCAAGGTCCATTGAAACCTCACTGACCAGCCAGGCTCCCGACAGCGCCGGCAGCCGGGAGCCCGATTGACAAACGACGCATCGCCGATACTATGGTACCAGTCTGGGAATCTGCAAAGGGCACCTGTTGAGCAGAAATACTTTCCTCGCCGGCCTGGTTCTCGCGTTTCTTCCTTGTCTCGCCTTCGCGCAGGAGATGGTATCCGCGGAGAAGTTCTTCGCCGCGCTCTCGACGAGCTATGGCGCGGTGAAGGATTACGAAGGGGTGGTCACGATCACGCAAGGCAAGAATGTCTCCCACGGGAAGATCTCCTACAAGTCTCCGTTCTTCCTGAGGATCGATTTCGATGACCCCAAGGGCCAGGTCGTCGTTTTCAACGGAGAAAAGCTCACGTTTTACTCGCCGCAGTACCAGGTCGTCCTGGAGCAGAAGTACAAGAAGAAGAGCTCAGCGCAGATCGAAAATCTTGCCGGCAGCCAGGGACTGACTCTCCTTCAACGCAACTATTCCGTTGCGTACCTGACCGGTCCGGCTCCCGTACCGCTCGATGACGGCTCGCGGGAAATGGTGGTCAAGCTGAGGCTGACGTCGCACGGCACCACCGGCTTCAACCAGCTGATCATGTCCGTCAAGGACTCGACCATCAGGAGGATCGAGGGAACACAGGTGAACGGGGACAAGGTCACGATGGACATCGCGAATGTGCGGATCAACCAGGGCGTGCCGGACGAGCGGTTCAACTACGATTCTCCTCCGTACGCGAATGTCATCTCTGACTGGCTCTTCGATCCGGAAGAGTGAGCCGTATGGAATCGATCGGCGAAAAGCTCAGGCTGGCGCGCGAGCGCAACAACCTGACCCTGGACCAGATCGCCCGGGATACCCACGTCGCGAAGCGTTTCCTCAAGGCGCTGGAGGACGAGGATTTCTCCGTATTCCCCGGGGAAACCTACGTGATGGGATTCCTGCGCAATTACTCGGAGTACCTGGGACTGAATCCCGAAGAGCTGATCGTCGTCTATCGCAACATCAAGATCCAGGAGCAGCCGCTTCCCATGAACGAGCTCCTGGAGTCCCATCCACGACACCCTCCGCTCCTCGTCGTCGTTGCGGCAATCGCCGCGGTGCTCGTTCTCGCGGCCACCGGCTACCTGATCTACCGCGCAGCCTCCCGCGGGACCGGTCCGGCTGCCCTGACAAAGTCGCAGGAGGGTGCGCGCCAGGAGTTCGTCTTCCAGGACGAGGTGCGCACGATGTGGTTCGCCTCGGGCGACGTTATCAGCGTGCCCCTGTCCGGAAGGACCTTCCGCATCGAGGTCGGCGCAATCGGCGACACGCTCACTCTGAAGGTTCCCGGAGGCACCGTGGATCTCAGCCTCGGCAAGGAGAGATACATCGATCTTCAGGGTGACAACACCGCGGACATCAAGGTGGTCTGGAACGACGTGGACCGCGCGACTCCGCAGCGGGTCAACCTGGGCCTGTACAGAACCACCGGACAGCAGGAAATGCCCTCGACCGCGACGGCCCCGGCCGGGGCAACCGGCTCAGGCGCTGCCCCGACGGCGGGGACCGCGCCCGTTGGCACGACGCCCGCCGCCGCCACGCCGGCTGCAGCGCCGGCAACCGCCGCGGCACCATCAGGTGCCGCGGCCCAGGGTCCAGCAGCGGCGTCAACGCCTCCGATGCGGGGTGCCGATTTCGCGCCTGTCGCCCTGGCCAGGGGCGCCACGGGCGCTCCCTTCACGCTCAATTTCGCGTTCAAGGGTGACTGCCTGTTCCGCTTCCTGGTGGACGACAAGAGTCGGGAAGACCGCTTCTTCCAGAAGGGAGAGCAGTTCAGCATCGAGGCAGCGCAGAAGCAGGTCACGATCTGGCTCTCCAACGCCGGAGCGGCGCGGATGCGGGTTGACAACAAGGATTTCGAGCTGGGCGCGCTGGGAGCAGTTGCCACGCGGAAGGTCGCCTGGCGCAAGGATGCGGCAGCGGCCGGGTATGTCCTCGAAATCACGGCGCTCTACTGAGGGTCCAGGGAGCGAAGCGAGCCACCGCCCTCAGAACGCGTACTCGCGTACTGAAGGCTCCGCTTCCCGACCGTCTCGCGCCGCGCCGCCCCGCCTGTTTCATGTCGAAAGTCTCGGCTGCGCGAAGAACCAGGTGGATTCCGAGCTGATGATTGCGGCGCTCGAAAGAGAGGGCTGGAGGCTTGAAGCCTCACCCGAAGATGCGCACGTCGTGATCGTCAATACCTGCGGCTTTATCGACCAGGCCAAGAGGGAGTCGATAGAGACGAGCCTCGAGCTGAAGACCCGCTTCCCCGACAAGAAAGTGGTCATGGTGGGCTGCCTCACGGAGCGCTACGGGGAAGATCTGCGGCGCCGATTGCCTGAAATCGACGGCTTCCTGGGAAACAAGGACCCTGGGGCAATCGTGGACCTGGTGGACGCCGGCCCTCGGAGAGCGGCGGTCGGGGCTGCTGCGGCGCGATCTCGCATCGAGAGAAAGCGCCTGCTGTCCTTTCCCGGAAGCGCCTACGTCAAGGTGGCCGAGGGATGCAGCAATCGCTGCACCTACTGCGCGATCCCCCTCATCCGCGGGGATCTCGCGAGCAGGACCATTCGGTCCCTCGTCGATGAGATCCGGGGACTGCTGGACCGGGAAACGCGCGAGATCATTCTCATCGCCCAGGACCTCGGAAGCTTCGGGCTGGACAGAGACGGCGCCAGTCTGCCCGCGCTGCTCGAAAGCATCGCCCGGCTGCCGGGACGCTTCTGGGTGCGCCTTCTGTACATCCATCCCGACAGGTTTCCCCGGCGGATCCTTGATATCTTTGCCGGCGACGCGCGTTTTCTTCCATATTTCGATCTCCCGTTCCAGCATGCCTCCCCCGGGGTCCTGCGCGCCATGGGCCGCAAGGCGGATCCTGAGAAGAACCTTGCCCTCCTTGCCGACATCCGCTCCCGGCTGCCGCGGGCAGTGATTCGCTCCACGTTCCTCGTTGGTTTCCCGGGCGAGACGGACGAGGACTTCGAGCGTCTCCTCGATTTCCAGCAGAAGGCGAGACTCGACTGGCTCGGAGCATTTACCTATTCCCGGGAGCAAGGCACTCCCGCGTTCTCGCTGAAGGACCGCCTTCCGAAGGCGATCGCCGACAAGAGGCGTCATGAGGTGGAGAGCCGGCAGGGGCCGATCACCGAGGCGGCCCTCGAAGCCCAGGTCGGAAAGACCCTCGAAGTCATCGTCGAGGAAAGAGTCGAAGGCGCGGACATGAGCATCGGCAGAGCCTACCTGCACGCTCCCGAGGTCGACGGCCTCGTTGTCGTGAGAAAGAACCTCACCCCCGGCGACTGGACTCTCGCGACCGTCACAAGGCGCAACGGCGTTGATCTCGAGGCGGAGCCCGCCAGTGAGTGATCCAGCCTGGATGGACGTTCTCAACCCTCAACAGAAGGAGGCCGTGATCCACCGGGGCGGACCTCTCCTGATCCTGGCTGGTGCGGGCTCGGGCAAGACGCGGGTCATCACCACGAAGATCGCCTGGCTGGTGGAGCGCATGGGAGTGAGCCCGCGCTCCATACTTGGCGTCACCTTCACCAACAAGGCGGCCCAGGAGATGAAGGAGCGCGTGCTCGGTCTCGTCCCTCATGCCGCGGAGGTCATGATCCGCACCTTCCATTCGTTCGGCTCATGGTTCCTTCGGGTCAACGCCGCGCTGGCGGGGCTGAGCCCCCACTTCCATATCTACGATGAGGACGATTCGCTTTCCCTGCTGAAGGGATGCCTGGAAAGCCCGGAGGACAAGGGTCTCGTCCGCCAGACCTCCACCGCGATCAGCAGGCTCAAAGATTTCGCTGTCGGCCCCGACGCACCTGCCGCGGAGATCGTGAAGAGGGGCTGCGAGCCCGGCATGTATCGCAGGTACGAGGCTGCCCTTCGAAAGACGGGAAACGTCGATTTCGGCGACCTGATCCTTCTTCCCATCCGCCTGATGCGCGAGCATCCCGAGGTCCGGGAGCGCACCCGCCAGAGGTTCCGGGTCGTGCTGGTGGACGAGTACCAGGACTCCAACATCGCGCAGTTCGAGCTGCTGAAAGAGCTGTGCGGGCCCGACACATATCTCTGCGTCGTCGGGGACGACGACCAGTCCATCTACCGGTTTCGCGGCGCAGAGGTGGGAAACATCATCTCGTTCCCGGATATATTTCCCGGCACGACGATCGTCCGCCTGGAGCGAAACTATCGCTCGACCCAGCCCATCCTCGATGTCGCCTCGGCGGTGGTGAGCAACAACGCCGGCCGCCTGGGAAAGACTCTCTGGACCGACAAGGGGGCGGGAGATCCCCCGATTCTCTACTGCCTGGAGGATCAGGAGGAGGAAGCCGAGCTCTGCGCGCGAATCGTCCGTGACGGTTTTGCCGGGGACACCGCGATCCTGTACCGCATGAACGCGCAGTCGCTGCATTTCGAGCGGCTGTTCCGGGAGAAGCGAATACCGTTTCGCCTGATCGGAACCACCGGCTTCTATGCCCGGGAAGAAGTGAAGGACGCGCTGGCATACCTTTCCCTCCTTGCCAACCCGAACGACGAAGTGCGCTTCCGCCGGATCGCGAACAAGCCCGGCCGAGGAGTCGGCGAATCCAGCGTGCAGAAGGTCATGGCCGAGTGGCGCGCGACTGCAGGCACCGTCATCGAGGCCTGCCGGCGCTCAGCCAGCCGGCTCCCGCCTCGAGCCCGGGCCGGCCTGTCAGAGATGATCGCCATCCTCGATGAGCTCGGCGAGGGCCTTGCCGGGACCCCACTTTCCGAGCTCGCGAGAGTGCTGATCTCCCGCACGGGTCTTTACGAGATGTACCGCAGCCGCGACCGCTCGGACGGTACCTCCCGTTCGGGCAACCTGGAAGAGCTGGTGAGCGACCTCGCCGCGTACGGCACGGGGCCCGACGAGCTCGTTCGCTACCTGGAGGATGTCGCGCTGGCGAGCCCCGGGGACGAAAAAGCGACCGGGGACGCGGAGGCCAGGGTAAGCCTGATAACCATCCACAACACCAAGGGTCTGGAGTTCGACAGGGTGATCATCACCGGGCTGGAGGAGGGGATCTTCCCCCACTCCTCCAGCGACTGGGGCGAACCTGAGGAGATGGAGGAGGAGAGGCGCCTGTTCTACGTCGGGATCACCCGGGCGCGCGAGAAGCTCATCATGACGTGGTGCCGGAGGCGGCGCATCTTCGGTCGGTTTTCCGACATGTCTCCTTCCCGCTTTCTGGACGAGATCCCCGAGGGCTCGGTAGAAAGAGTCGGGGAAGAGGCAGGCAGCGAGCCTGCGGACAAGTTTCCGGTCGGATCCGGCGTCTATCACGACGAGTACGGTCCCGGCGTGGTGGAGAGGAAGTGGTATACTGACGGCACCCTTCTCGTGCAGATCAGATTCCAGTCGGGAAGGGTCGCGAAGTTTCTGCCGAAATACACGAGGTTGGAACGGATCAGCCTCGGAGAATAGGATCAAACATGGACAGCACCATGAAAGACGTCCAGGGCGGCCCTGACTACCGCAACACGCCCATCCAGAAGGTGGGAATACGTCACATACGCTACCCGATCACGGTGCGGGACAAGAGCAGGGAAAAGCAGGACACCGTGGCCAACCTCACGCTGTCGGTGAACCTTCCCCACAACTACCGGGGAACGCACATGAGCAGGCTCATCGAGATCCTGGACAGGTTCAAGAACGAGGTCAGCTATCACACCCTGGACGTGATCCTGCTGGAAATGAAGAAGGCTCTGAAAGCCGAGGAATCCCACATCGAAATCGCTTTTCCCTTTTTCCAGCGGACCCGGGCGCCGGTCTCGGGAATGGAATCCATCATGTCCTATGACTGCCTGATTTCAGCGACGTATGCCCGGCATCTGGAGATCGCCACCCGGGTCGAGGTGCCGGTTCACACGTTATGCCCCTGCTCGCGGGAGATCTCGCGCGTTTCTGCGCACAACCAGCGAGGCACGGTTTCCATAGCGGTCGGCATGACGAAGTTCATCTGGATCGAGGATCTCATTGCCATCGCGGAGACCTCGGCCTCCAGCCCCGTGTACACCCTGCTGAAGCGGGAGGACGAGAAGTTCATCACCGAGCATGCCTACGAGAATCCCCGGTTCGTCGAGGACGTGGTGCGCGAGGTCGCTCTTCGCCTGGACGGGCTTTCCGGCCTGCGTTCCTACTCGATCGAGGTGGAGAACTTCGAATCGATCCACAACCACAGCGCGTACGCTGTCATCACGAAGAGCTTCGATGGGCAGTAGCGCTGCCGCCTCTCCGGTTCCCCTCATCAGGAGGGCGCGAGGCTGCAGGCTCTACGATCTGCGGGGCGCACGCTTCCTCGACCTGTATCGCGACGGCGGAGGCGCGCTGCTCGGTCACCGGGCCGCGGATTCCGTGACCCGGATGAAGTCGGTGCTCTCTCAGGGCCTTCTCAGCCCCGTCCCGTCCGTGTGGGAGAGGCGTCTTGTCAGAGTGATCTCGTCGCTGTTTCCCGACAGGATCGTCACGCTTTTTTCCTCACCGGCGAGAGCGCGGGAGGCGGTCTCCCGATTTCTGGGCGTCCGCGTCGATGCCTCCGATGTGCATGATCCGGCGATCAATGACCCGCCCCCCGTCCCACCGCGCGCCGCTTTCTGGAGGCCGTTCCTGCCCGACGCCGGGATGGACGGCGGGGCGCAGGTTGTCCTTCCCCTTCTTCCCCTCACCGTTTGCGGAGCGCCGTCCCCCGTGTGCTTTCCCGAGGACCCGCAGGACATGGATCCCTTCCCGGACCACGTGCCGGGCTTCGTGCTTGCCGGCGCGCTTTCGGCGCTGACGCGTGTCCAGCGCTCCCCGAAAAACCAGCTCGTCGTCGATGCGGGGATCCTGCGGGCTGTCGACTCCGCGGCCGGGTGGGCGCGACGAGGCCCTTACGTTCGAGCGACCTTTGCGCAATCCGAGTATCCGCGCATCGTCATCGAGTTTCTTCGTGCCGGCGTGCTTCTTTCACCCGTCTACCCCGGTCCGAGCATCCTCCCCGGCGAATGCTCCCCCGGCGAAAAACGGCTCCTTATGGATCTGTTTACCAGCATCCCCGGAGGTTGATCATGGACATCGCCGCATTCACGGTTGACGCCTTTCACCTGCTGTTCGGCGCCTTCGCGACTTTCTGCGCGATCCTCCTGTGGTCGCGGACGAGGGAAATGGCGTGGACGCTCCTCATCATCGCCGTCATCGTCTCGTACGCCGATATCGTGCTCACGACGCTCCGCAC
>DATKLB010000286.1:0-13712 GCA_035542615.1 Spirochaetia bacterium
CGGCTGCGGTAGCGGCCGAGGAGCATGGCGATGCGCGACGTGGCGGGTATACGCTCCATCACGATTTTCAGGGACGCGGTCACGGGCACCGCCAGCAGGATTCCGGCGGGACCCCACATCCAGCCCCAGAAGAAAAGGGACAGGAATATCACAAAGAACGACAGGTCCAGGCGCTCGCCGAGAAAGCGCGGTTCGATGAAGTTCGACACACCCAGGTGCAGGGCGATCAGGCTTGCGGCGATTGCGAGGGGCAGGAAGCTTCCGGGAAACTGCACCAGCGAGATCAGGGTCGGAAGGACGATCGCGGTGAGGGGTCCCAGGGTGGGCACGAAGTTGAGGACAACCGTGATGAATCCCCAGGTCACTGCGAACTCAACACGGAAGAGCAGGAGGATGCCCATGGTCACGATCCCGATGGCCAGGCTCGCGAGCGCCTTGATCCCGAGGTACGCGCGCAGGTGGCGATCCACGTGCCGCAGGACGACGGGCACGAGGCTGTGCCGGCGCGGAAACACCTTGAGGATCATCCGTACGAACTGGTATTTCCCGAGGAGCAGGATGATCGCGAAAAAGAAGATCAACAGGAACTCGGAGAGAAACCGGATGGAGCTTCGTGCGGCGCTCATGACAATGGGCCTGACGGGGAGCGTTCGCAGCTCTTCGAACGGGTCAATGGTGATCGTCGTGCCCATTGACCGCTCGAGGCTGTGCAGCAGCGCCTGCGCTCGTACGGCGATTTCCTCCTGGAACCGGGGGAACGTGCGGCCGAAGTGGGGAAGGTCGAGGAAGATCAGGATCGCAAGGCCAAGGAACAGGGCGAAGAAAAAGATGATTGCGATGAGCGCCGCGAGCCAGAGTGGAAGCCGCCGGCGATGGAGGAACACGACGAGGGGATCGATGACGTAGACAAGCAGCACGGTCAGAAGAAGCAGGATGAACACGGGAGAAGCGAGCTTGAGCGCCGCGCCGGTCAGGAAGATCACAACGGCCGTGAGCAGCTTGTTCGTAGTCTTGGCTGGGTTGGGCTCCGGCATTGCGTCCAATCGATCAGAACCGAGGCGAGGTGTCAAGGAGGGCGCCCGCAGGTGTACAGGTGAGCCGCGCTGCGGTAGTCTGCCGGCAATGAAGACCTACGTGGTCATCGCGGGAAACATCGGAGCGGGGAAGTCGACCCTCGTGCGAATGGTGTGCGAAAAGCTGCGCTGGGAGCCGTACTACGAGCCGGTTGAGGAGAACCCGTATCTCGCTGATTTCTACGGTGACATGAAGCGCTGGGCCTTCAACTCCCAGGTCTTTTTCCTGACCCACAGGGCCCGCTCCCACCGGGCGCTCATGGACTCTCGCGCGGCCGTCGTTCAGGACCGGTCTTTCTACGAGGACGCCGAGGTGTTTGCCCGGGCGCAGTTCCTCCTGGGTTCGCTGAGCGAGCGTGACTGGAAGACCTACCTGGCCCTGTACCGCACGCTCACGACGCTGCTTGCTCCGCCTGATCTCGTGGTGTATCTGCGAGCCTCGGTACCGACGCTGCGCCGGCGGATCGTCCTGCGCGCGCGCAGCATCGAGTCCGCCATCTCCGACGACTACTTGTCAAGGCTGAACGTTCTCTACGAGGAGTGGATTTCACATTTCGACATCTCACCCGTGCTGGTCGTCCAGACGGATCGTCTGGACTTCGTCGAGGATTCGCGCGATCTTCGCGCCATCGTCGCCAGTATCCAGGAACATCTCCGCGGTCGCCAGGGCCTGCTTTTCCCGGATGAGGTACCTGCTCGTACCGATTGAACAGGGGGAATACACGCAGATCAAGTCGACGAAGGCCCCGAACAGACAAGGACTACGCGGAGCTCATCCACCTGATCGAAGAAGCTCGAAAAAACGCCAGGGAATCGATGAGCGTCCCGTGATGCGGCTCACGGTCGGATCCACGTCCCCGTCTCGCCGCGAAGGGCTCGGCCGATGTTTTCTGGGTTGGTGATGAGCGCCTGTTTTCCTCCGGCCTCCAGGAACCAGATGACGGCCTGGATCTTCGGCGCCATGGAACCCCGGGCGAAGTGTTTTCCCTCGGCAAGGTAGTCCTTCGCCTCCGCAAGAGTAATCGTGTCCAGCCACCTCTGGTCAGGCGTGCCGAAGTTGATTGCCACTTTTTCCACGCTTGTTGCGATCAGAAAAAGATCCGCCTTGACCTCGCGGGCGAGCAGGCTGCAGGCATAGTCTTTGTCGATGACGGCTGCGACCCCCCGGTATTCCCCGCTTCCCACGTCAACCACCGGGATGCCGCCTCCGCCTGCCGCGATCACCGTGATGCCGTCATCGAGGATAGCTTTGATGGAGTCCAGCTCCACGATTTCCTTCGGCAGGGGTGAGGGAACGACGCGGCGCCATCCGCGTCCCGCGTCTTCGACGACCGACCAGCCCAGCTCCCGACCGCGCCGCTGGGCTTCCGCGCCATCCATGAATCCCCCGATGGGTTTCGAGGGGTTGGCGAAAGCAGGATCTCTGTGGTCCACAAGAACCTGCGTGATGATGGTCGCCACGTTCTTGCGAACGCCGCGATGGTACAGGTGGTTCTGAAGCGCCTGCTGCAGCTCGTACCCGATCGCCCCCTGTGTATCGGCTCCACAGACGTCAAGCGGGACCTCGTGCATGCCTTCCACGCGGTGGGCGATTTCGGACCGCCGAAGGACGAACCCCACCTGGGGGCCGTTTCCGTGGCCAATGGCGAGGTTCCACCCAGCCTCTATCATGTCGGCGAGATGGAAAGCAGTGTCCCGCAAGGCTTCTTCCTGGTCTTCGACTGTCAGATGGTGAGCGTCCCTGATGAGCGAATTGCCGCCGATGGCAACAACGGCCCGCTTCATCTGGCCTTGCTTTTTCACCCGCCCAGTATAGCCGATATCTGCCCGGGCCGCAGCACAAACGAAATTGCGCGTGGTTCCGAAGAAAATTGCATTTCGATTTCGGGAAACTTCTGATAGAATGACGGGATCCCCCCGAGGAGGCGAATGCCGTGGCAGAAAAAACGATCGACTGGTATCGAACCCCGATCCCGAAAGAGACCCTGAGGCAGCTGACACAAAGAAACGACCTGCGGGGCTGGATCCAGTCCGCGAGCTTCCTGCTGATCTACGCCGGTCTGACTGCACTGGCCGTGTATTTCTTCCTTCAGCGGTGGTGGATCCCGATGATCCTCGCCTGCTACCTCCACTCGCTCTTCCTGAACATGATGAGCATGTCAGCGGCGGTCCATGAGCTCAGCCACGGGACGCCTTTCAAGACAAAGCCGGTGAACGAGTTTTTCCTGTACCTGTTCAGCTTCCTGACCTGGAACAACCCCGTTCACTTCCGTGGGAGCCATATCCTGAATCATCACCCGTTCACGGTACACCGGGGGCTCGACAAGGAAGTCATCCAGGTCCCGGTGCGGGACAAGCTGAACTGGGTGAATCTTCTGAGCTGGTTCACCTTCGACTGGTTCTGGTTCGCGCTTTTCATCCGCGTGAACGTCCTCCATGCCCTGGGCAACGGGGATGCCGACTTCTTTTTCTGGAATCCCTTGTTTCCCAAGGATGACCCGCGCAGAAGACAGATGATCGCCTGGGCGAGGGTCGTCGTGATCTGCTACATCGCGCTCATCGCCGTGTTTGCCGTGTTTCACCTGTGGGTGGCGATCTACCTGGTTTTTTCCTACTTCTTCGTTCGTTTTCTCGCCAATCTCACCGGCGCCATCCAGCATACCGGGCTGGGGTCGAGCGTTCCCGATTGGCGCGTCGTCTGCCACACCGTGAAGATGAGCCCCCTGCTGCGGTATCTCTACTGGAACATGAACTACCATACCGAGCACCATATGTACGCCGCGGTCCCTTTTTTCAACCTTCCGAAGCTGCGCGTGGCGATCGAAACGGATGTCCCGGCGGCCCATGCGAGCTTTGGCGCCTGCCTGAGAAAGCTGTACGAAATCAGGGCCGAGCAGGACAAGAACCCCGACTACGTCTGGCTTCCTTCGTTCCCGGCGAACGCCGCTCCTCCACGGCTCACATAGCGTTTGGGCCATGCCGCGGGAAGAGCTGGCGGGTGACGGGTTCAAGAGCCGCAGGCGCAAGGAGGCGGCGGCGTTCCTCGTCGTCAAGTTCCTGCGTGCCTACCTCAGGTTCCAGGAAATCGGCTCAATGTTCGCCGAAGCCATGAAGACCGGCCGTCTCGCCGGCAGCGGCTTGTTCGAAAGGGTGCGCGACCTCGAAGAGGGCCTCGCTTTCGACATAAAGGAGAAAGCGCACTTTCTTTTTCGCACCGGAGTCTCCGCGCCCGGCCCGCGTTCCGACGCTGTCGCAATCGACGCCAGATCGATCGATTCGCACATCGGTACGGGATTTCACCTGCTCCTGATCCTGCGCGAAAGCCTCTACCAGATCGAACGCTATTCTCCCGAGCTCGACGAAGAGGGCGAAACGGGGAGGCGTTTCAGCGCCGAAACCGAAGGGCTGGCGGGACGGATGGTGGAGCGGTGCACGGAGCAGTTTCGCAGTGCCGCCGAGGCGCTGCGGCGGCTGGTGGCGAACATCAACGACAACGAGATCCTCGTCCTGAACCTTCTCCAGAACATCGACCTTGTCGAGCAGGTGTACGGGACCGGCTCGGCGGAGGCGATCTTCTCGGAGCAGTGCAAGGGCAAGCGATTGGCGGGAAAGACGGGAACCGAGAAGGCTCTTTCGTTCGTGAAGGCGAAATGCGGGAACATCACGGGATTGCCAGCGCAATCCGCTTGACGAGCAAGGTCGCGTAGCTCCCCCGAGGGAGAAAGAAACGCAGCGTCATTTTTCGCTTCCCCGGGTACCGTTCGTCACCCTCCGCCTGCGAGGCGACGAGATCCTGAGGGGTGACGATTGCCGCCCGTTCGACGCCGTGAACGGCGATGCGCCTCATCTGGCGCACCCGCAGGTCGGCAAGTCGGATACCTTCTTCCGACAGCACCTTCTGCAGAATCCCGCGGACCCCTTCATCCGCAACGACGGTGTCATACCCGGGGACGGGAAGGACGGCGGCGGACAGGCGCTGCGCAATGTCATCGGGCAGAGCCCCGTAGAACTCAAACACGCCAAATGCAGAGCGAAGGGAATGCAGGGGAAAGCGCCCGTGCGCCGCGAGCTCACGCAGGAGCTCAGCAAGGACCCGGTTGAAGAGAAACGACTGGTAGGCATTCACGACGAACAGGAGAAACCTGCGGTCGATCATCTGGAGAGCCTGGTGATACGCGCGGCGGCTGTCCGTCAGGTAGGCGAGGATCCGGCCGTACTCCCCGAAACCCATCCCCTCGCACCGCTCCCAGCGGCCCCAGTTTTCGATCACGCACTTTTTCAGTTTCCGCGTCTTCTGATCGTCGTGCTTGGACGGGGTGAAATACAATCGCAGGGCGTTTTCCCGCCTGCCCAGGCAGATCTCCTTCCCCATGAAACCGGCGCCGTGCCGGGCTGAGCCGAAACGCTGCTCGTCGAAGTAGTTGGGAAATCCATCGCGGGCGGCGACGTCGAGATTCCGCTGGAAGCGCTGGACTTCCCCGGGAGCGATGTCCCGGATGGTGATCGTGAACCTGTTCCCTCTGACATCGCGGGCCGAGGCAGGGCGTTCGGCCCAACCCGTGAAACGCATCGTGAAGTTCCTGTCACTGATCGACGCCGGCCGCCCGCGGAGACCCCGCACCGTCACGACCTGGGTCGTGCTCCCGTGGCGATCCTTGAATCCGCCAACGCCGATGTCTTCCCGTCGAACGCGCATGCGGCGCGCGAGGAGATCGATGAGGTCGAATGTGTCCCAGGACTTCTTGGATAGCTGGAATACCGCGTATGTGCCCGCGCGCGTGGAGAGCGGCAGCTCCGTCTCTTCCTCGACAACGAAATCCGCCGGCGTGACCTTGAGCTTCACCGGCGGGGAGCGTAGCACGAGTCGCGTGAAATGAGAATTGCTTCCCGGGAAGGACCTCCGTTCGTCTTGCCTCCGCTATTCCTTCGTGATACTATCAACGTGGAGGGCTGAAGCGCCGATCACTGCCCGGCGCTCGGGCGTCAGACTTCCGTCAAGGAGAACAGCATGGAGCTTCTCGAAGATCTGCCGCAGGAGATACTCTCCTGGCAGCTCAAAGGATCCGGACTCGAGAACCTGGGCGTCAAGGGAAGGCCCGACACGGTTCCGTTCCCCAAGTATACAGAGGAGAATCTCATTGCCCGCATCGACGCCGTCGGTCTGTGCTTCTCCGACATCAAGCTCCTGAGCGCAGGCAGCTCGCACCCGCGCATCGAGGGAAGAGACCTTGCGAAGAATCCCACAGTGCCCGGTCACGAGGTGGCAATGACGATCGTCGGGGTCGGGGACGCGTTGAAAGGGAAGTTCCGCCTCGGCAGCCGATTCATCATCCAGGCAGACATCTTGTACCGGGGAAAAGGACTCGCTTTTGGTTACGCCATCCCGGGCGGGCTGTCGCAGTACGTCGTGATCGGAAAGGAAATCCTGGAGGGAGACGAGGGGTGTTACCTGTTGCCGGTTCGGGAGGATACCGGGTATGCGGAGGCAGCCCTCGTTGAGCCGTGGACCTGCGTGGTGGCGTCCTACCAGATCGCACGTCGTACCCGCCCGCGGCCGGACGCGGTCTTTTCCTTCGTGGGCTTCCCGAAAGGGCAGATCCCTCTGAAGCTCGACGGTCTGGCATCAGAGAAGATAGCGGCAATCTACCACCAGGGGCTCACGCCGGAGAACGCCGCGTCGGTGGAAGAGCTTGCCCGGCGCGCCGGCGCGCAGCTGAACCCCGCCGCCGCGCTTACGCCGACGGAAGTGATGTGCGCTGGCGTGCCCGACCGGGAGACCTTCCTGAAGCTCGTCAATGAGATCGATGCGGATGGCGTCATCGGAGTGTTCACGTCGGAGCAGGACTTCGAGCTGCCGGTGGACGTGGGCAAGGTGCACTATCGGAAAATGGAGCTCGTCGGCTCCCCCGACGGCGACGTTGCGGCAGGCTATCGCGCGAACGTCAGGGAGCGTCTTCGCCCGGGAGGCAAGGCCTGGTTCGTCGGTGGCGCAGGTCCCATGGGACAGATGCACGTGATCAAGGCGATCATGGACGAGGAGGGACCCGACACGATCCTCGTCACCGACCTTTCCGACGAGCGGCTTGCCTCTCTGAAGAGGCTCATTTCCCTGCTCAGCACCGGCCGCAAGCGCAAGGTCTCACTGACGTTCGAGAATCCGAAAGACCTGCCGGCAGACGAGCTGGACACGTTCCTGAACGAAAAATACGGCGGAGCGTTCGACGATGTCGTGGTCCTCGTCCCCGTGTCCGCGATCATCAGCCAGTCGTCCCATTACCTGGCCCCCGATGGAGTTCTCAACATCTTTGCCGGCGTGAAAGTCGGCACGATCACAGACCTGCCGGTCGCCGCGGTGGTGCGCAATCACGTCCGCGTGACAGGGTCTTCGGGCTCGCCCCTGTCCGCCATGAAAGCCACTCTTGCTCTCACGGAATCCGGCAGGCTTTCCACCTCGTATTCTCTTGCTGCAATCGGCGATATGAACTCAGCGTCCCGGGGACTGAAAGCGCTCATGGACAACACGTACACGGGGAAGGTTGTGATTTTTCCCTTTGCGCACGGGATCGGGCTCAAGTCACTGAAAGAGCTGGGACGCGATCTCCCCGAGATTGCATCGGGCCTGCTGGACGGGCAATACTGGACGCGCGCGGCGGAGGCCGCGTTCCTCAAGAGCAAGTACTTCTGACATTCTGCGCCCCCGCGCGGGCGGCGATTTCATCACGGCTGACCAGGAGGTGAGAGCGATGGCTGACATCAAGGGCATGAAGACCCTCGCGCCCGTGAACCGGCTGCAGGGCAGCCTTGCGAAGATCGGGATCAGACCGGCAATCGACGGCCGCAGGCGCGGCGTCAGAGAGTCTCTCGAAGGCCAGACCATGTCGATGGCGAAGGCGGTCGCCGAGCTGATCACCCGGGCGATGCGTCATCCGTGCGGGCTCCCCGTCGAGTGCGTGATCGCGGACTCCTGCATCGGCGGCGTGGCGGAGGCCGCGCGAGCCGCCGAGAAGTTCCGCCGCGAAGGAGTCGGCCTGTCCATCACCGTCACTCCCTGCTGGTGCTACGGAGCGGAAACCATGGACATGGATCCGCTTCTTCCCAAGGCGGTGTGGGGCTTCAACGGTACCGAACGCCCGGGGGCCGTCTATCTTGCCGCCGTTCTCGCAGCCCACGCCCAGAAAGGGCTGCCCGCGTTCGGGATCTACGGCCACGACGTCCAGGATTCCAGCGATGCGAAGATCCCCGCTGACGTCCGGGAGAAGCTGCTGCAGTTCGCCAGGGCGGGCCTGGCCGCCGCGAGCATGAGGGGAAACTCGTATCTCGCGATGGGCGCTGTTTCCATGGGCATCGCCGGATCCATCGTGGATCCCCGTTTCCTGGAAAGCTGGCTGGGCATGCGCTACGAGATGATCGACATGTCGGAGTTCGCCCGGCGCATCGATGAAAAGATCTATGACCCCGACGAGTTCGCCCGCGCCCTCGCGTGGGTGAAACAGAATTGCCAGGAGGGGCCCGATCTGAACCCCGCCAACGCGCAGCGTCCACGCGCACAGAAGGACGCCGACTGGGAGTTCGTGGTCAAGATGGCCCTCATCGGACGGGACCTCATGATCGGCAACCCGCGGCTCGCCGAGCTGGGCTACGGGGAAGAGGCGCTCGGTCACAATGCAATCGCCTCGGGTTTCCAGGGTCAACGCCAATGGACTGATCATTTCCCCAACGGTGATTTCCTGGAAACGATGCTGAACTCTTCCTTCGACTGGAACGGGATCCGGCAGCCTTTTATCTGCGCGACGGAGAACGACTACTGCAATGGCATCTCGATGTTGTTCGGCCACCTGCTCACGGGGACGGCGCAGATCTTCTCCGATGTGCGCACGTATTGGAGCCCGGACGCCGTCAAGCGGGTGACGGGAAAGAGGGCGACTGGCGAAGCGGAGGGTGGTTTCATCCACCTCATCAACTCGGGCTCCACGTGCATGGACGGCACGGGTCGCCAGAGCAGAAGCGGGAGGCCGGCAATGAAGCCGTACTGGGAAATCACCCCGGAGGAGGCTGGCGCCTGTCTCGATGCCACTCACTTCTGCCCGGCGGACCTTGGATATTTCCGCGGCGGCGGTTATTCGGCCGAGTTCGAAACCCTCGGCGGGATGCCGGTCACGATGTGCCGGATCAACATGGTGGCCGGTCTCGGACCGGTGCTCCAGGTTGCCGAAGGCGCGACAGTCGACGTGCCTGCCGACATCGCAAAGCCGCTGGAGCAGAGGACGAACCCAACCTGGCCGACCACGTGGTTTGTTCCACGGACAAGCGGGCGCGGGGCCTTCCGGGACGTCTACTCGGTCATGAACAACTGGGGCGCAAATCACGGCGCAATCTCCTGCGGGCACATCGGCGGAGATCTGCTCACGCTCGCCTCCATCCTGCGCATCCCGGTCGCCATGCACAACGTGCCGCCAGAGCGGGTGTTCCGGCCGAAGTACTGGGCAAGCTTCGGCGACGCCGAGTCCGAAGGCGCAGACTACCGTGCCTGCGCGGCTCTCGGCCCTCTTTTCGGGAGATAGCCGACGGGCTCACTGATGATGCCTGGAGAGAGACCAAAGCGGGAAACCGGCGCAGCCCGCTCGGACGTGCAGCCGCGGGCGGGCTCAGAGGCAATGATCGATGCGCTGCGAGCCTCAGGGCCCCGCCCCGAGCTCGCGCGGAAGCTCGCCTTGTTCGGCCAGTTCGTCGGAACCTGGGACGTGGACGTGGTCAACATGTCACCGGACGGGACAAGCACATCGTTCAAGGCGGAATGGCGTTTCGGGTGGGCCCTCGGCGGCCGCGCCGTGATGGACGTGTGGTCGGCCCCCGGCTACGAGCACGGCGTATCGGTCAGATTCTACGATGAGTCGATCGATGCCTGGCGGTCCACGTGGATTGGGCCGGTCCGTCGCATTGTGCGACCTTTCATCGCGCGTCAGTCCGGGTCGGAAATCGTGCTGGAAGGAAGTTTCGCTCCAGGGACGCTGACGAGATGGATATTCTCGAATATCGAGGAACGCTCCTTTGCATGGAGGAATATCGAATCCCGGGATGGCGGGGCAACGTGGACGACAGTTCAGCGAATGGAGGCTGTCCGTCGAAGTTGACTCGCTCAGTCCTCGGCAGAAGGAGCGAGAGGAAAGCAGCCGCGCGGCTGAGGCCCTTCATCCCTCGGCTTCCATGGCATGGCGGAGGCGCTCGGCAAGGCGTGTGCAACGATCAGAGGAACCCGTGCTCTTCACGGCAATGGCGAGAGCTTTCGTGCTTCCAACGATGACGGCGAGCTTCTTTCCCCTGGTGACTGCCGTGTAGAGGAGGTTGCGCCTCAGCAGGACATAATGCTGGGTATGCAGAGCAATCACGACCCCCGGGAACTCGCTTCCCTGTGACTTGTGGATGGAGCACGCATACGCCGGCTCAAGCTCGTCCAGAGCGCTCCATTCATACCGCACGACGCGCTCATCGAAGCGCGCGACGAGCGCGCTTTGCTCCGGGTGAACATCGTCGATCGTTCCGATGTCCCCGTTGAACACGCCCAGCTCGTAGTTGTTCGAGGTCTGCATGACGCGATCGCCGACACGAAACTCTGTTGTTCCCCGGGCAAGCGACCGCCCGTGCGGATTGAGCAGCGCCTGCAGCTCCCTGTTCATGTTCCTCGTTCCCAGGAGCCCCCTTCGCATCGGCGTGAGGACCTGAATGTCCCTGCGCGGATCGAGGCCGAACCGACGCGGGATCCGGACTGCAAGCACTTCGCGGATCGTCTCCATGATGGCCTCGGGCTGCGCGCGCTCGATGAAGAAAAAATCGGCAATCTCCTCGTCGGCGGAGGCAAAGGGCATGAGCCCGTCGTTGATCCTATGAGCATTGACGACGATGGCACTGGACCGGGCCTGGCGGAAAATGTCAGTGAGCCGCACCACGGGAACGGCCTTCGACGCAATGAGATCGGCCAGGACGCTGCCGGGACCGACCGAGGGGAGCTGGTCTGCGTCCCCTACAAAAATCAGGGATGCGCTGGTCGGGGCGGCCTCGAGCAGCCGGTTGAACAGGGTGACGTCGATCATCGAGGTCTCATCCACGATGAGAGCGTCGCATGCAAGCGGGTTCTCATGCGTGCGCAGGAACCTTCCCTGCTGCGGACTGTACTCGAGGAGCCGGTGGATGGTTCTCGCTTCGCGCCCGGTTGCCTCGGACATGCGCTTCGCCGCGCGTCCCGTGGGCGCGCAGAGCGCCACGCGAATCCCGCGCGCTTCCAGAATGCGAATGATGGCAGTGACGATCGTCGTCTTTCCCGTGCCGGGTCCGCCGGTGATGACGAGAATCTTGTCCATCGTCGCCCTGAGCACGGCCTGTTTCTGGATCGGGGAGAGTGCGACGCCGGCCTTGGCTTCAAAAGCCACGATCTCACTGAGCGAATCCCGTTCGAGCCCCGGAGCCATCCGCTTTTCCCTGGCGATCGCAGCCAGGCGTCGGGCAGCTTCCTGCTCTGCCCTGACGAGCCGATTGAGCCCGAGCAGCACCTCGCCCGTGGCCGCCTGTTCCTGGATGACGGCGCCTCGGCTCGCAAGGGACTCGATCGCCGCGGCAACGGGGCCGGCCGCGAGAGAAAGACTTTCCGCAGTTTCCCGGACAATGCGCTCCTGGGAAGCCATGACGTCGCCTTCCTCGGCTCGCTGCTCCAGGGCAAAAAGCACTCCCGCTTCGATCCTCTGCGGTGAGTCAGGCGCGACACCCAGGCTTTTTGCAATCGCATCCGCGGTCCGAAACCCGACTCCCGGCATTTCCTCCGCAAGCCGCCACGGGTTGCGCCGCACCATCTCGTGCGCCCCGTTGCCGTACAACGTGAAGATCCTCGTCGCAAGTCCGGTGGACACGCCGCAGGATTGCAGGAGGTAGACGATTTCCCGAACGCTGCGCTGTCGTGCCCACGCATCGACAAGCCGCTGCGCGCGCTGCGGCCCGACGCCTTCGACTTCACGAAGCTTCTTCGGTTCTTTCTCGATGACCTCCAGGGTCCGGGCTCCGAACCGGGCAACCAGCCGCGAAGCGAGCTCTTTGCCGATCCCCTCGATCAGGCCGGATCGCAGCAGGTGCTCGATGCCGGCGGCCGTAGCGGGAGGAACGGCACTGAAGGAATCCACCTTGAACTGGCGCCCGAACTTCGGGTGCCGTGTCCAGCGCCCCGTCAAGCGCAGGCTTTCTCCCGCCTGGACGCCGGCCAGATTGCCGACCGCCGTCGCCTCGCCGCCACTTTCGGCGAGATCCAGGACGACGACACTCCAGTCGTCATCCTCGCTCGCGTAGCGCACGCGTTCCAGGGTTCCCTCGATGGTCACCAGCTCCGAAGAGTCAAACAGATCAGCTTGAACTCTCATGACAAGGCTCGAACATTGGTGCGCCGATGCTATCGGCGGGGATATGCAAAGTCAAGCAAATCGGCTACACAGTCGGCGGTGACGCGGCGACCAGGCCTTCGAGATCGCATAGAATCCCTCGATGCTTCCCTCACACTGCCGCTGACCCTTGGTCCGGGCCGGGGCCCGGCGCAGCTAGTTGCGCTGGGGCTGGCACATTCGGGGGACAGCGTCGTCTGGGTCGGGTTGTGTGCCCTCGCGTGGTTTCTCGGAAACGCGCAATGGAAGATGCGGGCAATCATTGTTTTCGCGGGCCTTGTCGCGGCGGAAGTCGCTGTGATCGGCATCAAGATGTGCATCCGCAGGCCTCGGCCTCCCGGCGACGCCGGCAGGATCTATCGGAAAGCGGATCCATTTTCCTTCCCTTCCGGCCACGCGGCGCGGGCGTCGATGCTGTGCCTCATTTCCATCATGCTGGGACCTTTCGCCGCGGCGCTGGGAATCGCCGTATGGAGCCCGTTCATGATCGTCTCCCGGATCGCCATCGGCATCCACTATGTCTTCGACGTGATCGCGGGGATAGTGTTGGGGGTTCTGCTCACGCTCATGCTTCTTGGACTGGCGCCCGTGCTCACGTCGTGGATATAGCGGCAAACCTGCCGGCACGCTCACCCTCGACGGACAGAGAAGCTGCGGACGTCACTTTTACGCTTGTGAAGGTGCCGATCGGCGAGCCGTCGGCGTCGGGGAATCGCACCGTGATGCGCCCTTCGGTCTTTCCGGAAACGTAGCCTGGCTTGCGGTCCGGACCTTCGACCAGGACGCGGAACTCCCGTCCGACCATGGCCCGGGTATACGCACCTGAGGAGCGGGCAAGCTCCTCGCTGAGGACGTGAAGGCGCCGGTTTTTTTCCTCGTGCGGCACGTCGTCGGGCCACCGGAAGCTCGCTGCGCCGGGGCGGGGAGAATACATGGCGACGTACGCCATGTTGAATTGGAACTCTCGCATTGCAGCCCGCGTATTCTCGAACTCCGCCTCAGTCTCGCCGCTGAACCCGACGATGATATCCGTGAAAAGCGTTGCCTGCGGCAGGATGGACCTGATTGTGCGGACTCTTTCACGATACTGGTCCACCATGTAGTTGCGATTCATACGGATGAGGATCCTGTCGTCGCCGGACTGCAATGGCAAGTGGATCTGCTTTGCGAGACAGGAATATTCAGCGATGACGTTGACGACCTCCTCTGTCATGTCGCGCGG
>DATKLB010000287.1:0-10002 GCA_035542615.1 Spirochaetia bacterium
GCTCTCCTGGACTCCGCGCAGCCGCCGTTCTACTGGCTGCAGTCCCTTCAGCGCATGGAGATCGCCTTCGTCCTGATCGACCCTCGCTTCTTCCGGCCCGACTACGCGCCGGATGTGGATCCGGCGGAGCTGGAGGAGATCGAGATCAGGACGCCGGAGGACATGCTCCTGTTCGCGATTGTCACGATTCCCGAGGATTCCTCACGCATGACCGCCAACCTCCAGGGCCCGCTCCTGATCAACCGCCGCACGAGCGTGGGACGCCAGTCGATCAGCACGAATCCGCAGTGGGGGGTGCGCCACATCATCCTGGAGGAGCTGGCGCTCGCTCGACGGGGCGCCTGATGCTGATCCTTGCCCGCAGGATCGGGGAGAGCATCATGATCGGAGATCAGGTGGAGATCTCCGTTGTCGACATCAAGGGCGACCAGGTGAAGCTTGGCATCAACGCGCCGCCCCAGGTGAAGGTGTACCGGCGCGAGGTGTATGCCGCCATCCAGGAGGAAAACCGCGCCGCGGCCGCGGCCGCGCCGAAGAACCTGCCCCGCATCGAAGGGCTCATCGAGAAAACGCAGAAGAAGCAAGGACCTCCGGAAGCTCCCTCTAGGGGGCATCCTCCAACCCACTGAAGATCTCGTCGAGGCGGTCCCTGATGGCGATGAACCTGTCCAGCAGGGCCGGGTCGAAGTGTGTTCCCCGTTCCGCGCGCATCGTTTCCACCGCCGTGTGGTGAGAGAGCTCTTCCTTGTAGGGGCGGCGCATGCGAAGGGCGTCATACACGTCTGCCAGCGCGACGACCCGAGCAGATATCGGGATAAGATCCTCGTTGAGACCATGGGGATACCCGGTCCCATCCCATCGCTCGTGGTGGCGAAGCGCGATCTGGCTGGCCATCGGGTTCGGGTACGTCTGAAGGATGTATGCGCCGTTCTTCGTGTGCTCCTTCATCACTTCCCACTCCCAGCTTTCCAGCGGTCCGGCCTTGTTCAGGATGTCATCGGGAGTCCCGATCTTTCCCATGTCATGAAGCGCCGCCACCTGGCCGATGCTCTCCACGAAGCTCTGGTCCACCTCGAGCCCTTCCGATCTGCCAAGGAGGTCTTCCGCCAGCGCTCGCGCGTAGAGGTTCACCCGTTCGACGTGATGTCCCGTGTCGTTGTCCTTGAGTTGGGCGGCCGTCAGGAGGCTTGCGAACGTGTTCTGGAGGTTCTGCCGGTGCTCCTGGGAGATGTCCAGGCACATCGCGCAGTACGCCTGGGGCTGGGCCGACACGGCTTGGGCAACGATGTCCCCGACGTGCGCGGTCGACGACATCGGTATAACCCACACCTTGGACACGGTGAGAAGCTGATTGATTCCCGCTTTTTCGACGGGCCCGTTCCATGTGAAGCCGGCCGCGGGTGAAAGGATTGCGCGGAAAAGCTCGCCGCTTTTCTTCTCATCGAAGAATGGGTGGTAGAACTGTGTGAAATACATCCCGGCAAGCCCCTCATCGCACCCGTACATTCGACAGAAGCTCTCGTTGGCCTTGACGATCTTCAGGCGCTTGTCCAGGAAGAGGCTCGGAATCCTGTCCGTGAGGAAGCTCGTCCTCCAGAGCGTGAACTCCGAAGAACCCAGGAGCGCCGCCGTATCCGCGGCAGGCGGTTCGTCGAGGTCCTCGACTTCAAGGGCCCGTTCTGTCCCGCGCTCGTCGTGCTTGCTGTCCATGGCTTACATCCCGCTCGCGATCTCCGCTTCGCTCTTTCTCAGGTACAGCGGGCGGATCGGGAGGGGATCAGCTCCTTCCTTCTCGAGTTTTGCCGTCCCGAGACGCACAAGGGACAGCGGATCCAGAAACTCCGCGCAGGGCACCTGGTCCGCATGGCCTCCCAGCAAGGCGCGAATCCTGCGGGCATCCGGGCCAGCGAGCAAGGGGTCCCTGGCTGAGACAAGGCGCTCCGCGAGGACGGTCGGGGAGAGGTCGAGATACTCGCTCGTACGCCTCCCCGCCACGTAACGCGCCGTGTAGATCCTGCCCTTGCGGGCATCTATGACAGGATATACCTCACCCGCCCGGGATTGCCAGGGTTCAGCGATCGCATCCAGCGTGGAGACCCCGACCACCGGTGTGGCGTTCGCGGCGGCAACGCCAAGGGATGTGGCAAGTCCGATTCTGATGCCCGTGAAGGAGCCCGGACCGATCGAGCAGACAACGAGGTCAATGTCCCCGGCGCCCAGGCCAAACCGGGAAAGCAGCGAGTCCACAAGAGCCAGCAGGGAAGGGGAGTGCTGGAGGCCCTGCTTCAGAGCGACGGACCCCCACGCGTCGGAGCTGGCGATCCCGATTGCCAGCACTTCCGTGGACGTATCGATGCCCAGGACTGTCACGCCCGCGTCTCCTCGACCAGGATGTCCCTCCCGCCGTCGCCCGCCATCCCGATCGTCACCCGTGTGCACGGGCCCACGACTCGAGGGTCGAGCTTCTCGCCCCATTCCACGATGACCACAGCGTCCCCGCGGAGAAGATCGTCGAGGCCGAGGTTTTCCAACTGGTCCCTGCCTTCAATGCGATATAGGTCGACATGATACACGTGCGTGTTCCCGGCCCGGTATTCAGAGACAATCGTATAGGTCGGACTCACGACCTCATCCCGGATGCCAAGCCCACGCGCAATTCCCTTGGCGAGCACTGTTTTCCCGGCCCCCAGCGGACCAATGAGCAGCACAACGGCTCCCGGGGAAAGCCCGGCGGCGAGCTGCCGGCCTACGGCATGCGTTTCGAGCGGCGAAACCGAGTGGTGACGCGTGGAGGAACGGAGGCTCACGTCGGGTCAGGGTAGTGAAAACCGGCGGGACCGTCAACGCGCGGGGAAACGCGCCGAGGGGTTGCCGCTCAGCGCGCCGGGAAAGCCTTGCTGCAGCTGGCGACGGGCCTCGGCGGTCGTCGCCGGCCTGCCGAAATTGTAGACGAACTCGCTGATGCGGTTCAGGTGCTGTCGTGTCACCCGGGTGAACATGACGTGCATCGAGCCGCCGCGGCTCCCCTGTCGGCGGACGCTCACGACTTTTCCGTAAGCCCGGATGGGCACCTGCCTGTCGATATCGAACTCGACCAGGACGAGCCCCCCCTTCTCCAGCGGGGTCAGGGTCTGGATCGCACAGCCGCCCGCCGACAGGTCGATGACTGTTCCCACCGCTCTCCTGCTGCGCTCCACGGACGCCTTGCGCTGCACGGTTCGACCCTCGAGGACCTCGTCGATGCGGATGGGGTAGTAGAAACAGGCTTTCATGATCTCGCGCCGCCTGTTCCTGCGCCGCTGTTCGCGGCGCAGCGTCCGCGAGTGCTGGATGAGAACGCAGGAAATGCCCTTCACCCTGTCATAGCCGAGCACCTTCGATTGAAAAGAATACCCGGCGTCGCCGTCCCGCCACAGATAGACGGAGAGCCGCGTGCCCCGCATCCAGCGCGAGTCCGCTCCCGCGGTCGGCTGCGGAGCCGCAACCATGAGGAAATCCTTCATGTTGGAAACGAGTCTGCTCGCGAAAGAGGTCCCGCCTTGCGGCGTCACGGTCAGAACCTGCCCGGGCTTCAGGAGCGTCGTTGAGCGCAGCGCCGGGCCCCGGCCCGCGTTGCGCTCGATGATCTGTTTGATCTGGAAGATGATCGCTGCCCGCTTCTCCCGCTCCTCCGGCGTGACGCCCCGCGCGCTCTGCAGCGAGTACAGTCCTTTTTTCAGAACATCATCGAGAAGGCCCGCGCTCCTGAAGACCATGGTCGGCTGCCTGACCTTTGTCACCCGCACCAGGTTCTCCAGCATTGCCAGGTGGGCGGGAGGCAAACCGAAGCCCTTCGCCGTGCGCCGGAACGAAGCGCTGGAAAACGCCTCTTCCTCGGCGGGGGTTCGAAGCCTGTTCCTGCGGTTGATCAGCGCGGCGATCAGGATGAGCAGGGCAACCCCGACCAGAACGGCAGCAAAGGAGATGATGATGCTCGATGGCGTGCTCCCAGGGCCCCCGAAGAACTGGTACGCCGACTGCAGAACGATCACGTGCCGGCCTCCAGCAGCGGCATGAGCCGCGCGATGCGGGGAGCTACCTCGTATTCGAGCAGATCGCCGATGAGGATCGAGTCTTTTGCGTCGAAAGCGGCTACCAGGTTCTTCAATACCGGTGTCAGGTCGGCGATCATGCGGCCCCTTTCGGCATTGGGTGGAAGGAAGGGGACCAGGGACAGGACAGAATGGACGGTATCGGTGAACCCGATGACCGTCTCCATGGCCGCCTTGTCTTTCCCCGTCTGCAGCAGGACCGACACTTCTGGAAGACCTTCCACACGGGTCCGGAGGTCGGACATGCACCTCGCGAGCGCCACTTTGGGCTGCGCGGCGTCGGTAATGCGCTTTGCCAGCTCCCCGCGAAGGACATCGATGACCGCGTACGCTTCCTGGCGCTGGTCCGTGGACCAGCGGCGGATCCTGGCCGGATCCTGGCCTTCGAACAGCTTGGTGAACCTGCTCATGACATCGACGCCGGGAGGGAGGAATGGATTCGTCCGTATCCCTTGAAGCGTCTCGGGAAGGTTCGCTATGAGCTCCTCCATCACGGGACCGGGCGCTTTGACTTCCTCCGCAAGCATTCCCAGCCACACATCGAGTGTCTGCCAGTGTTCAACCCGCACATCGGCGGTGTGCAGAGCCTGGATGTCGATCTCCGTGACGGAGTCGACCGCGGTGCTCCCCCATATGCCGGCGGGAACGGCCAGCAGGTCCTGTCCATCAGCCTTCACGCCGGTGATGACGAATCCCGCGCTGCCCAGCCAGGCCTGCACGCCCTGCATCACCTCCGCCAGGGTTTTCTCCTGCTCCAGGGAGAAGTTGACCTCATCACCGTTGATTTTCAGCCGCACGGGGAGCTCCTTTTCCGGAACAGGGTCGTCATTGATTCTGCTTGTTGAAGTTCTGCAGGGATTGCGAGTTTTTCTGGAGCGCGTCCAGAGAGCTCTGCATCTGCCCGTATTTTCTCTTCAGATCGGCTTGGTAGTCGTCCAGCTTCCCTTTGTAGTCGTCGATCGAACGCGTGTTCCTCGCGATCTGGGAGTCCAGGTTCGTCACCCGCTGGGGGAATATCCCCCCGGTCTGCACATAGGCCTTCAACAGGGTATCAAGGGAGTACGCGGCTCCGGAATTGATGACGAGCCCCCCCGTGGTGTCGTTTCCGAACAACTGCTTCACCGCTTCGGGGTGCTGCTCGATTGCGGCAGCGAGCTTCTGCTCATCGATCTCCAGGTACCCCCGCAGCCTCGTCTTGTCCATCGCGAATGAGCCCGGCGCCCTGGCATCCGTCGAAATGCCGATCTGGGCAAGGAGACGCATGTCGCGCCCCAGCGAGGTGGGGTAGGGGTTCATCATGATGTTCTGCATGGAGTTCTTCAGCTGCATGAGCGAGATTTCGCCCATCAGGAGCCCCAGGTCCTGTTGTGCCTTCTTCTTCTCGTCGTCCCCGAGGTAGGTTGCGTCTTCGATGACCGCCGGGTCTCTGCGCGTGAGGACGTCGATCTGCGTGATGGTGCGGTTGTACGAGCCGACGAGGTCCATGACCTGCTTCTTGATTCCCTCCACGTCGTGCTTGACGGTGAGGGTCACCGGGGTTTCGCTGGACGCTTTCAGATTCAGAGTCACGCCCGCTATGACGTCGTCGACCGTGTTCGAGGGTCTCGTGACGTCGACACCGTCGACTGACAGCACCGAGTCCCCGGCTTGCGCCAGGGCTTTCCTGGGCACGTAGTCGCCTCTCTGCGTCGCGTCGTACAGGCTGATGTCCTTGACCGACAGGCGCCGGTAGGTATTCCTGTTGCGCAGGTCGATCGCGCTCAGGCTTGTTGCATGCTCTCCCACGGGGATCTGGATCTTCTGGAAATCGGTGGTGTCAGAAAGGGCAGGAAGCGGGACCACCTGCCCGTCGGCTTCCATGAACAACATCTGCAGGTCATCGACTTTCTCCGGCGGCTTCGGAGGCTGCCAGGGGGGCAGCGGCGTCCGTGACGGCTCGCTTTCGATCCTGATCCCCTGGAACTCGATCCCTCCCGTAGACGGCACGCTGGGGCCCGGGGGCGCCTGGGCCTCGGGGGGCGGCACCTCGGGGAGATGCTCGACTTTCACCGAAAGCTCCAGCACCATGTTCTTGTTGAGCGACGCGGGCGGCGTGACGGGCACTTTGATTTCGGATCCCGGGCTGAGGGTAAGGGTGCCTTCCTTGATCACAACTGCCCCCGCCGCAGGCGCGGTTGTCCACGTGCTCACCGCCTTCTCGCCGAGAGGAACCTGGCGGCTGCCGGTGAGTGAGCGCTCGAGCATCCCGGCCTTCACGCCGAGATCGGCCGCGGCTCCGGAAAGGGAGAGTCGGTTCTTTGCCCCGGTGATCTTGCTTTCGATGAGGAGCACCTGGGTGCTCGGGGTATCGTTGACGACGGAAGCGCCCAGGATGCCGTCCCCTTTGGCGTTCAGGGCATCGGCAAACCCCTTGACCGATCCGCCTTTCCAGGCCAGCCGGACTTCCTTGTCTCCAACGCGAAATGCGTAGTCCCCGGGGTCAACCACGAAATCCCGGGGAAGCGACCGGGAAAGGAACCGGTCGGCCGTGGCTACCTTTTTCACGCTAACCTGCTTCGTTTCCTCGATCGCCTGGCGGGTGGCCGTGGCCGTGAGCGTCTTCTCGTCCGAGGATGCGGCGATCCTGTCGTTGAACGGATTCTGGAAGCCGTACAGGGAGCGGGCTCCATCCCGAAGGGCCGAGAGCCTTCGAGACACGTCCTGCCAGGAACCCTTCTGCTGCTTTTCGAGGTCGACCTCCTTCTGCATGCGCTTCAGGGGCTCCCTCTTCGCCTCCATGAGGGCGTCGATTATCTTTTGAGTATTATATTTGTCATTGACGCCTGGGACGGCGAAATCGGACATCGTGCTGCCGCTGCTCCCTCCCCATCAATCCCGCGGCGTAGCCGTGGGAGACCCAGTCAGATTTTCTCGTCGACCAGCAGCCCGATGGTCTCCTTGATCCGAGCAATCAAGTGCTGGATCTCCTCGGGGGGGATCTCCTTGATTACCTTATCGGTCTCCTCGTCGACCACCTTGATGATCACCTGGTTGATCTCGTCGTTCACTGACAGTTTCACCCGCCGGTTGAAGGCCAGAAATGTCTTCTCCAGCGCCTTTGCCTGCGCCTCGATTTCGGCACGCGAAATTTCGCCGGATGGCTGTGGCCGCTGCTGCCGCTCGGGTGCCGCCCGGGGCTCCTTCATGAGCACATCCGGGACGGGATTTGTTTTCAGAATCCCCGGTATCTCCATGCTCATCCTCGTACCTCCATGTACCTGTGTGGCCGCGGCGCGCCGCGGTCCCTGCTCTCCCGCCTTGCCCTGGATTCAAGACAGGGAACACTCGCTGAGGCATTTCCGTTGCCCCAGCCGGCCTCCGCACGGAATACGGGAATACCCGTTCGGCGGATGCGCCGTACGGCCTACTGGCCGAACGCGTACTCGCGTACTGCGCGAATGACGGGCGGGAGGGCGCGACCCCCCGCATCCGTCCGAATGACCCGGAAAAGGTGACGTCCAGAAACCTCTTCCGTCGGGAACGGTCCAACCCGACGCAGCCTTCGCTCAGGCCAGCAGCTGCAGCACCGACCTCGTCTTGAGGTTTGCCTGCGCCAGCATGGCCGTGCTGGACTGCATCAGGATCTGGTTCTTCACGTAACTGACCATCTGTGAGGCCATGTCCGTATCGCGAATCTGGGACTCCGCTGCCTGCATGTTCTCGGCAGCAACGGCGACTCCCTTTGCCGCCATCTCGAACCTGTTCTGATAGGCTCCGAGATCGGCGCGCTGTCGGGAGACCCGCCTCATGGCGTTGTCCACCATGCCGATTGCCTGGTTCGCCTTGTCGGGCGTCGAGATGGAGATGGATTGCCCGCCACCTCCTCCCGCCATCAGCCCGAGGGACTGCGCGGTCATGGTGCCGATGAACGCCTGCTTCCGCTGGTCCATGTTCGCCCCTATCTGGAAGAACATCTGCCCCGTCACGACGCCTCCCCCCGCGGGGTTGGCGAACTTGCCGGTCAGCATATTCATGCCGTTGAATTGGGCGTGCGACGCGATCCTGTTGACCTCGTCGACCAGCTGGGAGACCTCGACCTGGATCTGCATCCTGTCCTCGTCCGAGTAGATTCCGTTCGCCGACTGCACGGCCAGCTCACGGATCCGGTGCATGATGTCGTGGGTCTCCGACAGGTACCCTTCGGTGGTCTGGATGAAGGACACCGCATTCTCGATGTTCCTCTCCGCCTGATTGAGCCCGCGGATCTGCGAGCGCAGCTTTTCCGACACGGCCAAGCCTGACGCATCGTCTCCCGCTCGGTTGATCCGAAGCCCTGAGGACAGCTTTTCGATGTCCTTGTTCAGGTCCACCTCATTGAACTTCACCATTCGATTCGCGAACAGAGCGCTCATGTTGTGGTTTATGATCATTCAACCCTCCTTGACCGAATGTGGAGGCATCCGTGCCTCCCTTTCCATGCGTGCCGCCGGGGCTTTTTCACGGGAAGGATTCGCGCATCCTCCCCACCGTTCCCTTTTCCCCCGACCAACAGGGCAACACACCCCGCCCGCAGCGCTTCCCCGCTCGCATGGACCATTCCACGCGGGCGCCCAGAGGCGCCGCGGCGCGCGGGCCGTGTTTCCCTTTTCCCGACACGCGTCAGGAGGGTTTCTTTCAAAGATCAGAACGGCAGCGTTACGTTTTCCCTGACACCTTCAATGTACCGCTCTACTGGAGCAGCTGCAATACCGTGCGCGGCTTGGTGTTGGCCTGGGCCAGCATCGCCGTCGCGGACTGCGTAATGATGGCGTTCTTGGTGTATTCCACCATCTCCGTAGCCATGTCGGCGTCGCGGATCCGCGACTCGGCCGCCTGCATGTTCTCTGCTCCCACGTCCAGGCCTTTCACCGCGTACTCGAGCCTGTTCTGGTAGGCCCCGAGGTCCGCTCTCTGCTTGTTGACCATCCGCAACGCCGTGTCGAGCGTTCCGATTGCCCGGTTGGCCCCGTCGGGGCTCGACAGGGAGATGAACTGCCCGGTCCCGACCTGCCGGATGCCCAGCGCCGCCGCGGTCATGGTACCGATGAAAACCCGCACACGCTGGTCCATGTTCGCGCCGATCTGCAGCCACATCGAGCCGGTGATGAGGTTCTCGCCGGCGGGCCGCGCAAAGCGCCCGGTGAGCATGTTCATGCCGTTGAACTGCGCGTGCGACGCGATGCGGTCCACCTCGTTGACGAGGGCGGATACCTCGACCTGGATCTGCATCCTGTCCTCATCCGAGTAGATCCCGTTCGCGGACTGGACGGCCAGCTCTCGCAGGCGCTGCATGATGTCCTGGCTCTCCTGCAGGTACCCCTCCGTCGTCTGGATGAACGAGATGCCGTTCGATGCGTTTGCACTCGCCTGGTGGAGCCCGCGGATCTGAGACCGCATTTTCTCCGAGACGGCGAGCCCGGAAGCATCGTCTCCCGCGCGCGTGATGCGGCTTCCCGACGAAAGCTTTTCGAGGCTTTTGTCGAGTGCCAGCCCGTTCACCTTGAGCTGACGGTCCGCGAACATCGCGCTCATGTTGTGATTGATGATCATGGTTTCCTCCCTGAAACTCTCGTGTTGCTCCGGGCATCCGTGCCCGGAGTCGGTTTCCCTGAAGGAGCCCTGCCGTCACTCCCGTGATCCCCCCTTTCCGATTTTCCTTGATCGGCATTCCAGGTATGCCGATACGCAGAATAGCGGAAGGAGGGCAGGCACCCGGAAAGGAGGCCGAAGCTACCCTCAGTCCTCTTGTCGACAGGGCGGAGTTTAAAATTGACGGCTTTTTATTCTTTTTTTTCCGTTTTTTCCGTTTTTTCCGCGAGTGACTCCAGGTACCTGGCCGCGATGCGGTCTTCGGGATCGAACTCCAATACCGTGCGGAAAAATCCCGCGGCCT
>DATKLB010000288.1:0-11145 GCA_035542615.1 Spirochaetia bacterium
GTTCGAGGGGCATCCCTCGAGGCATTCCACCAGCTGGCGCAGCCGGGGCTCCCCGAGCCGGTAGCGCGCGCAACCGTGCTCCCGGACCGACTCCACCAGCCCGCTCATCCTGAGGATCCGAAGCTGCTGAGACAGGATGGCCTGCGGCACGTCGAGTCTCTCTGCCATGACGGTGACGGAAAGGTCCTCGGCGCACAAAAGCCCGACGATCCGCAGCCGGATCGGGTGCGCAAGCGATTTCAGCGTGTCCGCCAGGTACGCGGCTTTCGCCCTGTCTGCCACCAGGCCTGCCATCGCAAACCTCCGCCTCTTCTCTCAGGATTGCAATGTAGTTATATCACTATAATTAGAGATTTGCAATATCTTTTTCGCGCATTTTTTCTCGATTCGCGGCGACGTGCGATGCCATCGCACAGAGTCAGTGCTGAAGCATCGAGAAGGCGCGCAGAATCCTCGGCCTCTCGGCCATCCCCGACATTCTTGTCTGTGTTTAGAACTTGAACAGGATGCCCGCGTTCAGATGAACGACGGGAAGATTCTGGTTGCCGTCGAAAATGACGTTGTATTTCCCCTGGACGAAAATGTCCAGGTTGCTCACCAACGGGAATGTCGCCCCAGCCACGATCCCAACATGCGGATCGAGAATGGTAGAAAAAGCGGTCAGACCCGGTACGAACCCCGCGTACAGTGCAAAGCTGGAGAGCGGCACGATGAACTTGAACGCCAGGTCGATGTCGGTCGCGTTCTGGTCCTGCAGCTTGTACAGCTCGGCCGACGGGGTGATATGGAAAGTGTATATCAGCGGTATGTTCACGTAGAAACCCCAGTTGAAGCTCATCCCGCCGCTCTGAATGTTTTGAGTGCTGCCGGATGGAATGGCTGTCCCCAGCGAGACCCCGAGCCCGACCGGTGTCTGCGATTGCGCCGCAAGAGGCACACAGGCAAGAGCTGCAAACATGAGCACGACTGCCAGGATTGTGAAACGTTTCATGGTCCCCTCCTTGCTCCCAGTGTAGCGCAAAGGTCCGCGGATCGCAAAGGGCTTTCGCACGGTTTTTGCCTGCCTAGACTAGTCTTCCAGACATCCCTGCCGGATGAGGTCCCGGTACCAGAACGCGCTACTCTTCCACTCCCTCTTCTGAGTGGCGAAATCGGTATGGATCATCCCGCATCGTACCCTCAGTCCCTCGCTCCACTCGAAATTGTCGAGCAGGCTCCATAGGAAATAGCCTCGGCAATCTGCACCTGTCTCCATGGCGCGAGCGATCTGCCCGAGGTGGGTCGACATGTAGGTGATCCGGCCGCTGTCGTCCAGGGGATCACGGCCCGGGGCATCGACCATATGCGGTCCTCCGTTCTCCGTGATCAGGCTCGGAGGGTTACCGTATTCGCTTTTCAGCCGCGTCAGCGCACTGGAGATCCCCGGCGGGTAGATCTCATCGCCCACTGCAGAACGCGGCACGCCAGGTTCAATGTACTCGGCTGCGTGGAGAAAAGGCATGAACCGCGAATAGCGGTACCTGTTTCTCCTGTAATAATTGATCCCCATGTAGGTTCCCTGCGTGGGCATGATGCGCAGGTCTTTTTCCCACTCCCGGGGCAAAAACCTCCCCATGCGTCGAATCATCTGCTGGGGATAGCTTCCCCGAAAGAGCGAGGAGAGCACCGCGCCGTTGGCCATGTCGTCCATGAAGGAGGCCGCCTCCACGTCGCGCGTGCGCTCGGGGTTCGCGGGCGCCACGTCCACGTAGTAGTGGGCAAGCCCGATCATTCCCCCCGGAACTAGCGCGGCGCAGGCTTCGCACAGCCGGGAATGCGCAAGGAGGAGGTGGTGGACGCAGCGCATCATCCCCCGCACGTCGAACTTGCGAGCTGGCGGATACTCGCCGGTGGCGTAGCCCTGGTAGGAATAGAGAGTGGGCTCGTTGATGGTGCACCAGAGCTTCACCCTGTCCCCGAGCCGGCGCATCAGGGTAGTGCCGAGCTCCAGAAGGTGATGCACGGAGATCCTCGTGGTGAAGCCGCCAAGGCGCGCGAGCCACACGGGCTCCTCGAGGTGAAAGACGGTGAGAAGCGGCGCGATCCCCGATTCAAGGAGCGAATCGACGAGCCTGTCGTAGAAGTCCAGCCCGCGAGGATTGAGCGTGCCGGGCTCAGGGAAGATCCTGGTCCAGCCGGTGGAAAAGCGATACGCCTTGAGCCCCAGGCTGCGCATGTGGCCGATGTCCTCGGGAAAGCGCCGGTAGTGATCGCAGGCAACATCGCCGTTCGTTCCGTCTTTGATCGTTCCCCGCCTGTGCGTGAACTCGTGCCAGGTGGACGGGGTAGCACCGTCGGCCAGGGGTGAGCCCTCGATCTGGTAGGCCGAGGTCGCCGCACCCCAGAGAAACTTTTCGGGAAATGTGTGCTTCATGAACAGCAGGATACCCGCTTCCCGTCCCGGGCGCAAATGCGTAGACCGGCCGGGTTGGCCCCGGTATAATGGCGCCGCCTGTGATGGAAGAAAGACAGGGGTATCGTTACCTGAACCTCGTGACCGCGGCCTTCGTCACGTGCCTCGTCACGTCAAACATCGTTGCCGTGAAGATCATCGACGTCGCGGGCGTGGTCGTGCCTGCTGCCGTCGTGATCTTCCCTCTCAGCTACCTGTTCGGCGACATCCTCACCGAGGTGTACGGTTACTCTCGCTCGCGCCAGGTGATCTGGATCGGTTTCGGCTGCAACGCCCTCGCGGTGCTCGCCATCTGGATCGGCGGCCGGTTGCCGTCGGCCGGATTCTGGGACGGGCAGACCGCGTACGCGCGCATCCTCGGCTCGACCCCTCGCCTGCTCCTTGCGTCTTTCACGGCGTACCTGGCAGGCGAGTTTCTGAACTCACTTGTCCTTGCCAGGATGAAGATCGTCACTCGCGGGCGATGGCTGTGGACGCGAACCATTGGAAGCACGCTGGTCGGCCAAGGGGCAGACTCGCTCATCTTCATAGCAGTCGCGTTTGCCGGATCCCTGTCCGCCGCAAACCTGGCCCGGGTCGTGCTCGCTCAATGGCTGGTGAAGTCAGCGTATGAGACGCTGGCCACGCCTCTGACGTATGCAATCGTCGGGTTCCTGAAAAGAACCGAGCGCGAGGACTATTACGACTACCAGACGAATTTCAATCCCTTCCGCCTGAAGGGATGAGGAGGTTTCGACGAAAACCCGCATCATGAGGACGGAGAGCCTTGCCGCGGGGCTGACTCTCCTGAAAAAGAAGAAGGCCAGGCCCGAGCGCAAGCTCGAGGCGTTTCCCAACAGAAATCCCGACCGACGCTATACGGTAACCATGGTGTGCCCCGAGTTCACGTGCGTGTGCCCGCTGACAGGACAGCCTGACTTCGGGACAATCACCATCCAGTACATTCCGGATAGAAAGATCCTCGAATCGAAATCGCTGAAGCTGTACCTGTGGTCATATCGGCAGGAGGGGACCTTTCACGAGCACGTCACTAATCGCATCCTGGATGACGTCGTGGCAGCCCTCGAACCGTGGCACTGCAAGGTGACCGGCGCGTTCAACGCCCGGGGCGGGATCTCGATTACGGTCGAAGCCGTCTTCGACAAAGCGAAACCCGAGAGATAGCTGCCCCTACTTCCTCTTCTTTTCCCCGGAGTCCTTCGACTCGTCGAAAACGATTGTTGCCCCGCCGACGTCGATGACGTCTCCCGGCTCGAGCTTGCGGGTTTTCACGGGCTGGTTATTTACCGTGATTTCCCCGGACCCCACGACCGTATAGCTCTTGTCCTTCGGGTCGTAGAGGATCGTCGCGTGCTCCTCTTTGACCTGCGGCGCGCCGGCTATGGTGAGATTCGCGGCGCGGCTTCCGCCGATCACCGTCTTGCTCCCCGAGAGGGGCACAACCCGTGTCACCGGACGTCCCACCCTGGTCTGGATGACCTCGAGCCGTGCCGGCCCCGGTCTCCTCTCCAGCTTGACCTGCGTGAGCAGCCACAGCAGAACGAAGGCAAGAAGGAAAGGAATAACGAGGAATGGGGTCAGGCCGGGGAGAGGGAGGCCGAACACAATGCTGGAGAAATACACGCGAGTTGCCGAGCTTTGGGCGCCCTGGTCGGTCACCGTGAGACGCAGGTATTTCCTTTCCGCCGGGGTCGTCGAAGCGCGGTAGCTGACGCGGTATTCTCCGGCCACCTGCCGATGAATGGCCGCGTAGACGCCGGTGAGGTCTTCGCCGCGGGCGGCCGCGAAGAGCTTCCCTCCCGTCTCCACGGCGATGGTGCGAAGGTTCCTGTCCATCGCCTCGACACCGAAGTCGATTCCGTACATGGTCACCCCTTCTTCCTGCCCGGAGACGATCGGGTCGGTATAGGAAAAGATCTGCCGGCCGTACACCGGGTGCAGCTTGCCGGAATGGGTGAAGTAGGGGTAGTTCTCGCCGTCGGAAAGCACGATGATGGCCTTGCGGCCGCGCACACCAGCCAGCTCCTCCGAGCCTGCTTTCAGGCTGGCGTACAGCTCGGTGTAAGCCTCGTCGGGAACCGGGCGCGCGATCTGGTCCAGGAGAGCCGCAATGCGGTCCCTGTCCATTGTCGGCCTGGCCAGCAGCCGGTAGCGGGTGTTGAAGACCACCAGCCCGACGCTGTCGCGCGGGTTCGTCATGCTTGCAAGAAAAGCGCGGATCGCCTCTTTTGCCCGCGTGATCTTCATTTTCGCGGGATCCTTCGTGGGAGTGCTATCCGGCATGTCATACATGCTTCCCGAGTTATCGACCAGGAGAAGGAAGGTTATGCCTTCGTTGGCCGCGGCTTTCTGCTCGAAGCCGACCAAGGGAAGCTGCGTATAGCGCTGTCCCTCGGGTGATTCCGCGGCGCTGAACGCCCCCTGCGGCAGGTTCGTGATCGGCTCCCCGGTGTCGTCGGTCACACTCACGTAGGCGTCAATTGTCTGACGAAGGAGAAGGCCCGAGCTGTCGATCTGCGCAAGGCTGACATTGAGCGCGATCGCCGGTGCCCCGACGGCCATCATGAGAACCAGAATGCCGAGAATCCTGTCATATCGCCTGAGCATGGATGTGCTCCTTATCCGTATTTGTAGAAGATCTTCGCGGATCCGATCTTGATGACGTCGCCAAGCTTCAGCTTCTTTTCCTTGACCTTTTCCTCATTGACGAACACGGCGACGCGGGGCTCGAGGTTGGTCAGAACCGGCTCTCCCTTCCTGATGCGCACATCAGCCTGCACCTCGGCCAGGTCGCCGTAGGCAGGAAGCGCTATCTCGTTTCGGGAAGACCGGCCGATCCTTACCCGTCTCTCGGTCAGGAAGAACTCTTTCCCCTTGAGGTCTCCCGTGAGGATGCGAAGCACACCAAAAGACAGGCCTTCCTCGATGAGGCCGTAGAAGAAGCCGATGGCGAGCCCCAGGACCACGAGGCCGAGGAGACGGAAGAAGGCAAAGCCCGGCAGGAGCACCCGTGAGTATTCCAGGGCAAAGCCGCCGACGATCCCGCCGAGCAGACCTCCAAGGATCCCGACGGCGACCTTTTTCGCCGAGAGCGCGCGCACCCCTTCTCCAGCGCCGACGAATGCGCCGACAACGGCCCACCCGATTGCTCGGGCAACCGGAAGCCCCACCCACTGCATGTTGTGATAGGAAAGCAGAAAGATGCCCCCGATGACCCACAGGGCGGCCTGTCCGACCAGCATGCCGAGTGCGCCACCGATGCAGCCGACGAGCGCGCCGAGGAGCATCCCGGCTGGAATCCTCTTCTTGATTCTCGATGTGATCCCTTCCGCGGCGCCGAAGAAAGCGCCCATCAGCGCGCCGACAACCGCCCCGAGCAGGGCCAGGAATGCAAGGTACGACGGGAAGCTGCCCTGGAAGTACAGGAGCAGCTCCGTGGCGGGCCACGCGGCTACTCCGCCGAGAAAACCGAGGGCGAGGATGATGAGCTTGCTGTTCACCGTGGTCATATGGTGGTCACCTCCGGGATTCCTGGACAAGACGCGCTTCCAGGTTCAGCGTCGTCTGGTACGGCTTGATGACGAGATTGAACTCCTGAGAAACGTAACCTTCCCTTTCGATCCTGAATGTATATGCGCGTCCCGGGAAAAGCCCCTCCGCCCTGGCCAGAAACAACGGAAGCCAGCGGTCGCCCATCAGGACCCTGACCTGCGCCGACGCGGTGAGGTTTTCCAGGGTGTCCGCATCGAGTACAGAATAGCGGACCGTGAGGGGAAGAGTGGGGGAGTCCGACTGGTTCAGAGAGATTCTGAGGCCACCGGCAGTGTCAGGCGACTTGCGCTGCATCGTCCGAGGGCTCAGCGTGAACGACGTCCAGGACAGCTGGCTTTCCAGGCTGGTCTTGAGCCGGTAGCGTCCCGCCTCGAGGTAGAGTCTCTTCGTGGACAGCTGGTAGCTGTCCGGCGTGCGCCCGGCGGATTGCTCGCGGACGGACAGATCGAGGCTGGACAACTTTGTCAGCTGACCGCCGCGCTCGCGGTAGAGGACAGGCTTGAAGAAGACATCCTGAGGGTCCTTGTATCCGCTGTCGACCTGCGCCGAAATGACAAGCGCTCCGTAGCGATTCCCCTGGAACAGCTCGTACCAGTACCCCTCCCGGAAGAGCGCCCAGGCTCCCGCTCCTAACAACGCCACGATTACGACCGCGACAAGGGGCCGCAGGACCCGTCCGCGGCTTCTTCGAAAGACGTCGCGAACACTCTCTCCCTTGAGGACTTTTCTCATTGCCCTGCGGATCAACGCCGGGTCCCGGCGCGGAATGCGCCTTTCCAGGAGCCGAAGGAGGACACCCAGGTCGCGGTATCTGCGCCGGGGCTTCACCCTCATGCAGGTTGCCGCGATTTTGCAGAGGAAAGGAGACGCTCGCGGGTTCAACCTGCGAGGCGATACGTATTTCCCCCGGTGGATCAGCCGTATGGTTTCAGCGGTAAAAGAGCCCGGATACGGTGTCTTTCCCGTCAACATCTCGTACAAGACGACGCCGAGGGAGTAGATATCCGCGCGACGGTCAACGCTGCGCGCGTTCTCTATCTGCTCGGGCGGTATGTACGCCGGGGTGCCCAGCATTGTCCCATCCTGCGTGAGGCCATCCTCCGTTTCGCCCGACGAGGTGGCGATTCCGAAATCCGCCAGCTTCACTTCTCCCTGGTTGGAGATGAGAATGTTGCCGGGCTTGATGTCACGATGGATGACCCCCCGGTCATGGGCGAACTTGAGGGCCCGGCACACCTCGTAGAGGACCAGCATCGCGGCATCGTTGGACAGGTAACGCTCCTTTCTGATCAGCGCATCGAGGGAGACCCCCTCGACGTATTCCTCCACGATGTAATAGCTTGGGCCCTCCTTGAAGTGGTCGTACACCTGGACAATGCGGTCGCTGTTGAGGTCCATCATGAGCCGGGCCTCGCGCTTGAATCTCTCCACGACCTGACCGCTGCCCTGGATCGCGAGCTTTTTCAGCAGCACGACTCTCTCCAGCGTCGGATGTCGCGCCGTGTACAGGGCGCCCATTCCGCCCTGCGCTATCTTGCCGATCAGCTCGTACTTTCCGATTCTCTTCATTTCACACCACCAGTAGGGAGCTCTCGTCAATGCACAGAATATCCCGAGAAAGGATGATCTGGCCATCAGCAGGCAGGAGAGCGATCACAAAACGATCGGGATCATGGATCTGGACGTACCTCCCGCCGGCGCGCAGTCGGTACGACCCGACTGCGGGGCGATGGCCGCCGAAGTAGAAGCTGGCGGGGGCTTTCTCTTCTCCCAGGTAGTACCGCAGCATCTCTTCGACGCTTCCCTGCTCGGCTTCATCATTATCCGTCCAGGTAAGGCCGGTGACGACCTCCGGATCCTGGCGGTAGCCGATGACCCTGTGAGGGGGGTAAAACGCCGCAGGCTCGGCGTGCGAGAGAAGGAATCCCGGGCCGATTGCAAGGAGAGGGAGCTCCTTCTCCAGGCGTGCATGCGCGTCGAGAACCTCAGGGCCGTAGAACTGGCGCATGTAGGCGAGCACCATGACTCCTTCCATTGCGAACTTGCGAAACGGGAGGTTGCCCCCGGTGGATTCGTTGGCGATGTTCTCGTGATTGCCCTTGAGAAAATGAAAGCGTGCCGGATACCTTCGCTTGACCTCCATCACCATTTCCATGACGCCCAGGCTCTCGCTCATCTCCTGGTCCATGCTTCTGTGCGTCCGGTACCCTCCCAGAAACTCCTTCTGGGCAAACCCCCAGCGCTGCACGGCACGGCCTTCTGCATGAACTCCGTCCCCCAGGCAGACGATCTGCAGGCGTCCCTCGTCAAGCAGGTCGATCGTCCTCTTCTCTTTCTCGACCTCGAAGCCGAGAACACTGAGGAAGAAATCCATCCGCGCGTGAAGATCAGGTATCACGACCGTCGAAAGGCCTGGATCGAGCAGCACGAGGCCTCCGGGTCTTCCCTCTCCGTCTGTCGGACGGATTGCCGGCGGCTCGTTCGCCAGCGCCTCCAGGGCCTGCGCGATGACTCGGCTGTACGCCCCAGCCTCGGGAGGGCCGCCGCGGTGGAAAATCTCCCCGAGCCTCCGCGTCAGCTCCAGCATCGGGGCCCGGTCCCGGGTCGATTATTCCTCATCCAGTTCCCTGTTCACCTGCACGAACTCCTTCGTCAGGATCTGGGTTGACTTGGCAATCTGGCGTTCCTGCTCGTCCAGGTCGAGCTCCTCGGAGGTTACCGCGATCTTGAACACCGGCGACGAGCTCTGGATCGGCCCGACGGAAAAAGTGACCGGCAGCCCGACCTTCACGTCGCCATCCAGCTGCGAGTTCTCCTGGGAAGCGGACTCCGGCACGTCCTTGCGAAACCCGATGCTCACATACTGGACCTTTCTGCCCTCATCCCGCCGGGGACCGATGTTGATCAGAGAGCCCGAGTACGTCATGGCGAGGCAGCCCCGGCCGTCAGCCTCCTCGAGGACGTCTACCTCCTCGAGCGACATGCGCGCGATGTGCTTCTCGAAGCGCTCCTTCTTTTCCAGCCAGCCTTGGGCGATCATCTCCAGCGAGTCCTCGGTGTCAGGGAGTCCGGATGTCTTCGTGATCTGTCGAATGTGAGTCTGTATCTCCGCGGGTATCAGGCTCAGGTATTCACCCATTGTGTCCTCCTCGGTGGGCCTTTCTGCGGCCGCACCTAGGAGTATATACCATTCCCGTGTGAAAGCCCGTAAAGAAACACTTGGAAGGTACTTGCTTTTAAATAGTAGGGACGAGTTACGTTCGGCAGTAGGTAGCATTCGGGAAGTGGTTGTTTGCGACACTCCTGCTACCGTGGAGGAAGGAAAGCCGCTCGCACCGCAGCGCAGCCAGCGCCGTGCGCGAGAGCCAAGCGGCGGAGGCAGGCTCGCTGGCGATGGCTATCAGCCGTGCGATGACCTGCACACAAGCCAGACCATGACGGCGCTCGGAGAATCCGCACTCCCTCAGGATCTGCTCCAGCCCCAGCTTGTTGCGAAACTCGAACCCTACGTACACCGGGCCCAGCAGCAGCGCCTCACTGAGTTCAATGCTGCCGCTGTCAATCCTGATCTGTTCGCCTTCTTTTGCTTGGCGGCCATTTTTCTCGCTGACCAGTGTAGCGATTCTTTCGGCTTACTGTTCGAGAGAAACGGGAGCTTGAGCAAGGAGACGGATGGCGCCGCCGAGCTTTTGATCGATGAGTCTCCCAAGGAGCTTGATTTGATCCGGGGAGACGTTTGGCAGACTCCCAAGGGCGCTGCTCGCAAGATCCCGGCGGCCCTCGGTTCGATCGCAAAGGCCGGAGAGTAGATGCGCTCCGCCCGGGAGAAGATCTTTCGCTTGCCCGAGTTTCCCGCAGAACGGAAGCACAAAGCAGGGGAGCCGTATCAAGATGTTGAGATGTTTCTTTACTGCCGCCCTCTGAGGGAGAATGAGATCGAGCGCAAGCAGCGAGAGGTCGTCTTACCGAATGGGCTGATGCCGTATCGACGCGAGAAAGAGCCGGCGCCTGTCCCTCTGCCAAAACTGCTGGAGGTCGGAATCAAGATGTCCGATCTGGAGGTCCCTTTCCCGCGCGTCCCGGCTGGGGTCACGCTCAGCCCCCTCCACCTGGCGCCCCTTCGACGGCCTAAGCGATAGGCCGACCCGGTTCTTGAAAACGTGCGCCTATTCTGGCGCCGTCAGTTTTCGGTGAGTGGCTGAGTGTCCAGTCTTGGACCAGGCCGTCGCGCGGGCAACAGCGTGCACGAGCGGCGCAATCCAGGGGTAAAGCAATCGGCCGTCAGACGGAGAACACGAAGCGCCTGAAAGGGCGGAGTGGTGACGGATGGGAGCAACGGGAAGGAGGCCGCGGCATTTCTCGGGATCGCGGTCCCGACGCTGCACGCCTGGACATCGGAGCCGCTTTGCCGGTGCCGTCTCCCGTATGCTTCTGGTAGCCGCCGAGCGGATCCCCGAGCTGGAGAATGTTCCTGACGAAAAGATGAACACGCTACAGGAGCGAATCGAGGAAGGGCTCGCCCGGGCTTTGCCACCGAAACCGCCGGAACCGAAGCCCTGGGAAAGGCATGGAGTCTCTAAGGCGACCTGGTACGCCCGGGGGGAGGGCCGTTCCGTGAGTTACTTTCGGAAGAAGGTTCTGGCGAATCCTCTGGACCCGGCGCGACTTGGGCGTAGCGCGGCAGACTGGCCAGAGATGATGAGACTTGCGGCGGATCTAATCTGGCGCGATATCTCGGTTTCTTTCTTGAAGACGCGCGAGAATGGGCAAAGAAAGCGCTTTCCGCCGAACAAGCGTTCGATGTCATAAAAAGGATGGTCCAATGACACGGCAAGCCCTCGCCGCAAGCCCTCGCCGGATGCACGGGGGTGCCTTTACGCGCGACGTCTTTGGAGATTCTCTTCTCCAAACCGCGGGCCGCTCCAGCTCTTTTGGGCTGCGCAGCGTCTATTCCAGGTAGAATCTGTTGGTATTCGCGGACGTGACAACCTCGTTTTTCACGAATGCCGCCGGCGGTACGGGGTTTCCCGTCAGTGGGAAAAACGCCACTCCAGCGTCGCACAGCTCTCGGCGGACTAGGGACTGGCCGCCCTCGTCCACGCCCATGTCAACCACGACGACGTCCGTGGGATTCCACCGGC
>DATKLB010000289.1:0-15650 GCA_035542615.1 Spirochaetia bacterium
TGCAACGACAATCTTTGCACTACGGAGTGGAGGTGGAAAATGCGAAGTTTCTGGCTCGCTCTTGTTCTGGCAGCTTCTCTGGCAGCTGCATTGCCCCTTGCCGCAAGCGCCATTGGCGTGGATATCGAGGCAAAAGGCTCGGGAGGACTGGCTCTCGGTTCGACAACCAACCCGGACGAGAGTGGAAGCCCGCGAGCCGCATTGATTGGCGGTGTTGGCGCGGATGTGTTTCTCCTTACCGTCGGGCCGGTGGATCTCGGATTTTCGGTAGGCGCCGAATACGACTACCTCATGTTCCATGGAGTGCTGAACAATTTCGCGAGCGCTATGGTCGGCCCTGGGTATACCCAGACAACCGACAATGTCTATGCCTATCTGCAATTTCCGATCTCTGTCGTAGGCAGGGTCCCGCTCACGGAGTCCCTAGCCCTCACCCTGCGTGCGGGAGCTTTCATCGGGCATTTCCTGGGCGGTACCTCGTCCGCAAGCTACAATTCGAACCCATTTGGATTTCCAACTTCCATAACGTTGGATTCCAGCAATACCATCGTCGGGGAGTACGGCCTTCATTTCACCGGCGGCGTGGACATCGCGTTGGGCAGCAATTTCTCGCTTTCCCCGGCAGTCCAGTTGGACATGGGACTGACCAACACGCAGGCAACCAATCCGAGTGGTGCTCCTGGCGCCTACCCCTACTCGGACACGTTCTGGTCCGTTACGGCCACAATCGGAATCAAGTACACGGTATTCTGACGCTCACGGAGCCCGCTCATCCCAGCGGGCTCTTTTTCTATTTCCCCAGGAGATCCGCCGCAGTCGCATTCTGCGACACCTGCTCGGCATTCTGTGCGCCGGGAATGACCGCGGTGACGGCCGGATTCCTGAGGCACCATGCCAGAGCCCACGCCGCCATGGGAGTCCCCGGCGGGACTTCTTCGGCTTGGATCCTCCGCGCTTCCGCCGCCAGGCTGTCCAGCTCCTGCGAGGTCTTGCGCGAGCGAAAATCGTCCGCCGCGAAGACCACTCCTTCCCGGTACTTGCCGCTGAGGAACCCGCTTGCGAGCGGGACCCTGGCAAGCACGCCGAGGTTCTGGTCCCCGCAGATGGGGAAGATTCCTTCTTCGGGCCATCGCTGGAGCCTGTTGTAGACGACCTGGAGACACTCGGCTCCCACGTCCCGCGCCCGGCGGGCCTGGTGGAGCTGGTCCTCATGGGCCATGGAGCTGGAGATCGAGATGCCGATGTGCCGTACCTTGCCCGCTTTCTTCTGCCGATCGAGCGTCGACCATAGAGCGTCGTTCTCGAAGACTTTGGTCGTTCCAGAATGGAACTGGTACAGGTCGACGTGCTCGGTGTCCAGCGCCGCAAGGGAATCTTCGAGCTGACGCTGAACGTCGTCGGCGCTCCAGAGCTGATCCCGCTCAAAACCTCCCGCATAGCGATGGCCAAACTTGGTGGCAAGGATCCATCGATCGCGATCGGTCCTGATCGCCTGGCCAATGAGTTTTTCCGAGAGATGATCTCCGTAGCACTCCGCCGTGTCGATCAGCGTGATGCCGCCGCGCCGCGCGGCGTCAAAAATTTCCCGCACCTCGCCGGCTGTGAATTTCTTCCCCCACTCACCGCCGAGCTGCCAGGTTCCTATTCCGACAACGGAAACCTTCAACCCTGTCGATCCAAGCGTTCGGTATGTCATGTCTTTACTCCATAGGCGGTCCCGTTCAATCGGCCGGAGCGTGCGCAAAGGCGATGCGAACAGCCTCGGCAACGACTTCCACCGCGCTGAATCCGACTGCCGCCGGGGCGTCGCCGGCGGGTCCGATGAGCGATGTGAATCCCATCTCGAGGCATGCCCGCGCTCTCTTTTCGATCCCCGGAACCGGCCGCACCTCGCCGGTGAGGCTGACCTCTCCCGTCACGGCGGTGCCTGCCGGCAGGGTCAGGCCCGTGCGCGCCGAGTACAGCGCGAGGGCAAGGGGCAGCTCGACGCCTACCTCCCCGATGCGGATGCCGCCTGCCACGTTGACGTAGATGTCGTGTTCTGCCAGATGGAGGCCGAGATGCTTCTCCAGCACTGCAGCCACCCTCGCCACCCTTCCGGCGTCGATCCTGTCGGAATAGATCCTGCTGATTCCGCTCTTCGCAGGAACGCTCAAGCTTTGGATCTCCACGAGCAGGACGCGTGAGCCTTCGAACACCGGCGCGACCGCCACTCCCGGCGGATTGCCTTCCTTTCGACTGGTGAGGAACAGGCTGTTCGCATCATCCACCTCCACGAGGCCTCGGTCGGTCATCCGGAAGAACCCGATCTCATCCACTGAGCCGAACCTGTTCTTGACCGCCTGGAGCGTCCTGATCTCCGCGCTTGCCTGCTCGAAGGAGACGACGGTGTCCACGAGGTGCTCGACGAGCTTCGGCCCCGCGATGGCGCCTTCCTTCGTCACGTGCGCGACCAGGACCAGGGCAGCGTCCCGTGAGCGCGCCCAGTCCACCAGCTCCTGCGTGCACGCTTTGATCTGGTTGATCGTGCCCGGAAGGGCGTTGACCTCCCTCGTGTAGAGGGTCTGAAGGGAGTCGGCAATGATGAGGACCGGTTTGACCTGCTCGAGAACCTGCATGATCGCCGTCAGCTCAGTCTCAGCGACGACTTCGATGCGCTCCGAAGAAACGCCGATCCGATCGGCGCGCAGGCGAAGCTGTCCCGGCGACTCCTCCCCCGAGACGTAGAGGCTGCGGCCGCGGCCCCGGAGCCGGGCGGCGAGCTGCAGCATCAGGGTCGACTTGCCGATCCCCGGTTCGCCACCCATGAGCACGGAAGACCCGCGCATCAACCCCCCGCCCAGGACCCGGTTCATCTCGGCGATGCCGGTGTCGAGCCGCATCCCTTCGCGGGTCTCGATCGCGGAAAGCGGGATGACCAGTCCCGGCCCGTCGGCGCGTTCTGCCACGCCGTGAACGGGAGCTGCCGCGGCAACCTCCGCGAAGCTGTTCCATTTGCCGCATGACGGGCAGCGTCCCAGCCACCGGGGCTCCTGGTGGCCGCATCCCGCGCATTCGAAAAGGGTTTTTGATCTCGCGGATCCGCCCGCTCGCATTTCCCGAGGATAGGAGGCGGCCACCGGGCTGTCAACGGAGGGCGGGAGGCGCGTTGCGCGGTGAGCCTCCTGTCGGTATGATGGGCGCACGAGCTCCCGCACATGAAAATCATCCAGCCGAACTCACGCACCATCCGCGTCGAAGCGGACAGCGGCACTCGGTTCTTCCTCCCGTACCGCCTGATCTGGAACGGTCATGAGCGGGAGCCGGCCAGCGTTGTTCTGCAGAAGAATGGCTCGGGGGCGAAGGCAACCGCAGATGTCAAGGCCTTTTTCCTTTTCGGAATGGTGCGGGATACGATCTCGGCTGACGCTGCCGGCATAACGATCAGCAGGAGCTGGAGCGTCATGACGCCGGGAGCCGTCACGATCCTCCTCGATGTCGAGTTCGAAACCCCCGTCGACCCTGTGTGCCTTTTCCCCGGCGTGCACAGTGCGCGCGGACGTCCCAGCTCTCCCGTTTCTTTCTTCGGTGAAAGGACGAGCTACCCCTCCGCGGTGGTCGTAGGGCTCGGGCGCGAGGCTGCCTTCATTTTCTCCCGGTCTGCTTTCTGCGCCGGAGATCCGTCGAGCATCGGGACCAGCACGATCGAGGCTGAGGATGAGCCGGTGCGCTTGCGCGTCGAGGTCCGGTTCCCCGGCGTCGAGCAACCCCGCGCACGCACTGGACCAAAGCCCGGGCAAACCTCGGATTTGGACGATGACGGGATCGCCTGTTCCGGCAGCCTCGAAAGGACCCATGAGATCTTCCTCGCCTTCTCTCCCCGTGCTGAAATCCTTGTCACCGCTGCCGCGGTGGCATTGAGGAGGCTCCGGGCAGGAGCGCGCCCAAAACCTGCAGCGAAGCTCACGCCCGGCCTGTCCGCGCTCTCGCGAGCCGCGTTGGAAGCTCTCTCCACCCACCTGGTGGAGGAAGACGGGGTGGAAGGGCTTCGTGAGCTCCCCGGAAGCCCCCGGCTTTCGAGCTCCGCGGGCCTGTCGCTCGCAATTGCCATGCGGATGCTGTTTCGCGGCGATTCGAAGCTCGGCGAGATCGCCCTGCGGCTTGGTGATTTCTCTCTCAAGGGGCAGCTTCCGTCCGGCCTGTTTTTCGAGAGCTACGACCTGGACGCTGGAGAGTGGCGCGCGCTGAGAGACAGCCCTGACGGAAGCGGACCCTCCGCTGCTCAGTCCGCCCGCATTGCCGACCTGCTGCTCCAGCTTGCCGGGGTCCTCGAGGGGGAAGGACTTCCCTTTCAGAAATACTTCCTCGCGGGCCAGCGGTTCGTCGATTGCGTTGTCGATGAGAAAGGTCATCTCGATCTCCCCGAGGCCGATGACATCGGCAAGATGGAAGTATTCTTCCCGCTGGCGCAGGTTCTCGACCGGCTCGGCAGGGATCGATACAAAAAGGCCCTCGACGCCATCGCACACCGGTTTTCGGCGGCGACGTGGGACGTCTTCCGGCCGCCGTCCTCGCGCGGAGGACGCGACAGCGATTCAACGACGTCGCTGCTGGCGGCGCGCCTGTTCGTCGAGATGCGCGAACGCGGATACCGGCCAGCGGAGTCCGCGGGGACCGGTGCGCCTGCGGCCAAAGCACGGGCGGTGGAGAGCACCCGCCTGTTCGCGTCGCTTCTCGTTCCGTGGATACGAGTGCATCGCGACGAGGCGCGGCGACAGGGACGGCCGTGGCTGGATGGGACCCTCGTCGATTCGTTCGTCCGCCAGCGGCTCCTCCCCGCCGGTCAGGAGACCGGGTATCTCCTGCGGCGGCTTGCCGCGCTTGCCGGCCGCCCCGATCTGAAAGCTCTTCTGGGCAACCTTTCCGCGCTGTGCCTGGCCAGCGGCCGCGACCTGCCCCTGGGAACAGCCTTTTATGAGCACACGACCGCAAAGACGGGACCAGTCGATTCACGCAGGCTCGGGAGCGAGCTGCTCTACGGCATCAAGGCCGCCTCACGCGGCCGTCCGCCGTCTCTCGTACGGCGTCGCCAGGCCAGGGTCAGGTGACTTTCCTGGCAATTGGAACCCTGCGTCCGGTGCCGAAGGCCTTTGGGGACACCTTGAGGACCGGCGGGGCCTGGCGGCGCTTGTATTCTGCCATGTCCACCATGCGCAGCACCTTGTGCACCAGCGCAGGGTCGAAGCCGTTGCCCGCGATCAGCTCCGCGGATCTGTTTCTTACCAGGTACTCCTCCAATATCGCATCCAGTGTGTCGTAGGGCGGAAGCGTATCCTGGTCTTTCTGATCGGGGCGCAGCTCGGCGGACGGGGCCTTGGTGAAAATGGCGTCGGGAATAACGGGGCGTCGGGCGTTGATGGAGCGCGCCAGGCCGTAGACCTGCCCCTTCAGAAGGTCGCCGATCACGGCAAGTCCGCCGCTCATGTCTCCGTAGAGAGTGCAGTATCCCGTTGCCAGCTCGGACTTGTTGCCGGTGGTGAGCAGCAGTGAATTGAACTTGTTGGAGTATGCCATCAGGAGGGTGCCGCGAATGCGCGCCTGGATGTTCTCCTCCGTGATGTCCGGTGGGCGGCCCTCGAACGCGGGAGCGAGCGTCGAAAGGTAGGAAGCAAAAATGTCCTCGATTGGCAGCACTTTCAGCGTGAGGCCGAGATTCCGCGCGAGCTGCTTCGCATCGCTGAGGCTCCCCTCGGAAGAGTACCGCGAGGGGAGGCCGAACACCTCGACTTTCCGCGGTCCCAGCGCCTCCACCGCGAGGACCGCCACGAGCGCGGAATCGATCCCGCCGGACAGCCCCAGGTGGACGCGCGTGAATCCGCATTTGCGCACATAGTCCCTGACACCGAGAACCAGGGCACCCTCGATCTGGGCCCACGGGTCCGCGGGAAGAGGAACCTCGGGACAGGTCCCCCCGGTGTCCACGAATGCGAGCTGCTCTTCAAAGCCAGCGCCCAGGAAGATCAGTTTTCCTTCTCGGGACGTGACCATTGACTGCCCGTCGAAAATCAGGTTGTCGTTGCCGCCGACAATGTTCACGTAGACCACGGGCACGCCGGATGACTTTCCGACCCGGGAGAAAAGCTCCAGGCGTGTTCGCGGCTTGCCCTCGTGGAACGGAGAGGCAGTGGGCGCCACGATGAGAGTCGCCCCGGCGTCGAGGAGCTCCGCGATGGGGTCCACGGGGTAGCGCAGGTTCGGGGCGTTTTCTCCCTCCCACCACAGGTCCTCGCAGATGGCGATCCCGATCCGCTCTCCCCGGAACGCAACGACGGTCCTCGTGTCAGCCGGCTCGAACCAGCGCGCCTCGTCGAACACATCGTAGGTGGGCAGCAGGGTCTTTGCCTGCGTGTGGAGGATCGTCCCGTCACAGATCAGGGAAGCAACGTTGAGAAGCCCCTTTCCCGGCCGGGACCGGTTTCTGTCGACGTATCCGACGACGATTCCCATTCCCGAGGGAGCTTCGGACTGCAACCGGCGCAGGGTCCTCAGGTTCTCCTCGATGAAGCTGTCCTGTTCGAGGAGGTCCATGGGGGGATAGCCGCAGAGGCACAGTTCGGGGAACACGGCGAGCTCGCACCCGGCATCACGGGCCCGGTCGGAAAAGCCAAGCACTTTTTCGAGGTTGCCCGCGAAATCGCCGATTGTCGGGTCGATCTGCCCGCACGCGACCTTCATGGACACAATCTACCAGGGAAGGTCCAACCGGGCAACGCCCGGCGGGTGCTGCTGACCGCGGCTAGAAAAGCATGGCCTCCATGAAACGGGTCTGAAACTCGGGCTTCGCCCCCAGCTCGATGAAACGAGCGCCGCGCGCGGCGTTCGCGGCCTTTCTCGATTGCTCCCGGGACAATAGCGCCATGACCGCGCCGCGCAGGGCGGCGTTGCCAACCACGTCGACTTTGGCAAGGTCCATCGGCGGGATGAGGCCGATGCGCATCGCCGCCGCCGCGTCCAGCCCCGCGCCGAAGTTGCCGGCAAGGCGCAGCGCGTCCAGCTCGTCGGCCGGAATGTTCGTCAGATCGAGCAGGGTATCGATTCCCGTCCGTACCGCTCCTTTTGCGAGCTGGAGCGTGCGGATGTCCTTCTGAGTGATGTACACGCGGCGGTCCTCCGACAGCGCAAAGGCAGGCTCCCCATTCTGGGAGAAGATCCTGCTGCCCAGCGCTGGAGCAGGGATCTCGGACGGGTCCCGGAGACGGCCTGTCTCATCGACGATCTCGCGCTCCAGGAGTTGCGCCACGGCGGACACCAGGCCTGTTCCGCAGATTCCCTGCGGCGCCGCGTCTCCCACGGTCTGGAGCCGCACGTCGCCGCCGGCGCCGAAGGCAGCGGCAACGACCGCTCCCGGCAGCGCTCGCATGCCGCAGGAGATCTGGGCGCCCTCAAAGGCGGGCCCGGCCGCGGTGGAGGTGGCGAGCAGGCTTCCACCGCTCGCAAGGACCATCTCGCCATTGGTGCCGATGTCGATGGACAGGGTGGTTGCTTTCTCCGTGTCGAGACCGAGCGCCAGGATCATTCCCACCGTGTCCGCGCCGACGTAGGCGGAGATCAGCGGCAGGGTTTCCACGTACCCGTGCTCCTGGAAGGCGAGTCCGAGCTCTCGCGGGTCCCTGCGGGGCCATTGCGAGGTCACGGCGACGTAGGGCAGGCGCGTGAGCTGCCATGGATCGATGCCGTGCAGGATATGCATCATGATTGGATTGCCGACAGCGACGGTCTTCAGCACTTTTTCGGGGCTTTCTCCGGTCTCCGAGAGGATCTGCCGGGCCCCGTCGTCGATCGTCGACAGGACGGCGTCCCGGATGGGACCCCGGTCCTCGTGAAAGCTCTGCGCTCGGGAGATGACATCCGCGCCGAACGCCACCTGCCTGTTGAGAAATGCCCTGCGGCCAAGGACCCCCCCTGTCTCGAGGTCCAGAAGCGCCATGTCCACCGTCGTCGTTCCCAGATCGATGGCGAATCCCGTTGCCCGTCCGTCATCCCGCCCGACGAGCCACAGCAGCTCGTCCTCTTCACAAAGGGCGTCAGCCGACCAGGAGTGTGTCCTCAACATGATTGACATGCGCTCGAGCGTTCTCGCGTCAGGCCCGCCGGCCTGGAGACTCTTTTTCGCCAGCGCGTCCGCCAGCCGTTCCCAGTCCGGTCTCTGGTCCTCGAGACTGGGCTCGGCCACGCTCACCCGTGTCCGCGTGATCGAGGATACGACCTGGACGTGAATGTCCTGATCCCGAATGCCCGCACTCCACACTCGCGCCGAGAGCCGCTCTTCCGGAATGGTGACCGTGCAGTCCTCATCGATGGCGAGCTGGCATGCCAGGCGAATCCCGCCCGCGGACTGAGCTTCGGACAGCTTGCCCTTGCCCCCGGGGGGCGCAGGCGAGACGGCCACGCGGCACTGCCGGCAGCTCCCCTTGCCTCCGCAGGGGTAGTCGAGAAGAATCCCGGCCCGGCGCAGCGCATCTCGAAGGATGCTGCCTTTCTGTGCGGTCAGGGTCTGTCCCTGGGGCTCGATGCGTATGGTGGGCATTGAGGGGGATACTATGGATTTTCCCATTCCGGGACAAGGGATCCCGATGCTCGGTTTGCAGAGGGTGTGAGCTCGAAAGCGCGTTGTCGTTGACGCAAAGGAGCGTATTCGTTAGCGTCTGGGCATGCCGCACACCGTGCGCACAATCGTGCTGATTCTTGCAGCGGTTCCCTTTCTCCTGACTGCAGGCTGCAACGCCAGTCACGCGGTCACTCTCCAGGGCGACGGATCCGGCACGATGGCCTTGCACCTGGAGGTCTCGAAGCTCCTGCACGATTATGTCGCGGGGCTTGCGGAAGTTTCCGGTGCGCCGCGGACAACGGCCCCCGACCTCATCTTCGACCTGCCGGAAATTCGCCGGGGTTTCGAATCTCAGCCGGGCATCACCGTCCAGAATGTGTCATCGTCGGACCCGCGATCGCTTGATGTCGAGCTTTCCTTCGCTTCGTTGTCGAACGTGTTCGAGGGCCAGCCGGGTCTCAAGGGCGCGAACGCCGTAACGTTTGCGCAGGCAGACGGCCTCTCGAGTCTGCGCATCCACATCGACCGGGAGAACTACCGGCAGATCGCCGCATTCTTTCCCATGCTGGCGAGCCCGCTCCTCCAGAGCCTCGGTCCACAGGTGGACCAGAAGATCACGCAGGCCGATTACCTCGAAATGATCAGATTTTCTATCGGGGATGAGGCCCCCGGCCTTGCGCGAAAATCGTCGATTACCATCCGGGTCCGGCCGGACGGAGATATCGTTTCCCAGGCCGGCGGGGTCGCGAGTGGAGACGAAGTTGTTTTCCAGGTTCCCCTGCTTCGCGTTCTGCTTCTCGACGCGCCCCTGGACTTCTCCCTGACGTTCCGTCCCAGGGAATAGGAAGAGAGAAAGACATGAAGGGAAAATCCTGTGTTGTCCTGGCGATGATCTTCTGGGCGGTCTCGACAGCCGGCGCTGAAATCAACTTTGGAGGCGGTGCTTCCTGCGAAGTCGGAAACACCACACTGTCGCTCGTGATACCCCAGGTGTTCGTCCAGGGCATCTATCATGTGGATACCTGGCTGAACTTCGGGATGGACGTGGTTGTGGCCGGCACTCCGTTCCAGAGCTCCTTGTTTGCCAACGGTCTTTCCGCTGGTCCGGAGATCTTTTTCGCCGCTGACGCCTCATACCATTTTCCCCGCGTCGGGCCGGCCGATCTCGCCGTGCTTGTCGGGGGGTGGGGCTTTCAGGACTACGAGAACAGGGTCAATGGCGTTGCAGCCCAGACCGGTCTCGAGGCAACTCTTCATTTCGGAACCATCTTCGTCCAGGGGAGAGGCCTTTACAGGTTCTTTTCATCAACGGGCTTGAACCAGACTCCCGTTCCCCTGGGTATGTTCAGCTTCGCTGTCCTGGGCGGCTATTCCTGGTTTTAGCGGGCAACGGCAGATTCCGCGGCGCCTCGATTGGTGATAGACTCGAGAGGGAAATAGTTCATGCGTCTATCCGTTGCAAAGGAAATTGTTGCGGTCGTGATCCTGTGTCTCAGCGCCGCGGCGCCCATCTCTTCACCGGCCGCCGACAGGGGCGTGCCGCTCGCCGGGTCGGTTCATGTCGACGATATCGACATCGCCTACCAGGTCCTGGGATCGGGCGATCCCCTGGTCATGATCATGGGATACGGCGGATCCATGGACCTCTGGAGCCAGAAGCTTGTCCGTCTCCTGTCGGCTACGCATCGAGTCCTGATATTCGACAATCGCGGCATGGGGCGATCGACCTCATCCGACAGGGAATACTCGGTCCCCCTGTTCGCCGAGGATACGCTTGGTCTCATGAATGCTCTCGAGATCGACAAGGCCACGGTCCTCGCATGGTCCCTGGGGACCGAGACGGCCCTCGAGCTGGCTCTTGCCTATCCGGAGAAGGTAAAAGAGCTTGTCCTCATCTCGGGCAGCCCGGGGGGCAAGGAAGGAGTACAGCCTGCACCCGAGGTCGCGCGTTTTTTCACCAGTCCCTCAGCCTCGAGTTTCGAATGGGGTCTGCGTCTGATCGGACTTCTGTTTCCTCAAGGCTGGCTGATGCAGCACCCGTTCATCTGGACTTACTTCCCCACGAATGCGACCATGAATCCAGCGGAACGCACCATGCGACAGTACCGCGCGTTCACGAGCTGGGATGGATGCTCCTCTCGTCTCGGGCAGATATCGTCGCCTGCTTTGATCATTGCCGGCGACAAAGACGTGGTGGTTCCGGCGGGAAACTCCCTCCTGCTTGCCGAGGGAATTCGCGCCTCCCGGCTGGTGCGGTTTCCCGACGGTGGCCATGGCGTCATTTACCAGTATCCAGACCTGATAACCGGCGAAATCGCCGATTTCCTGAGACACACCGAGCTTTGATTGCAATCCGGAGCCTTGTGTCTTCGAGTCTCGAAAAGTGCATAAAATAGCCGTTCTGTCCAAAGACACGTCGAATCTCTGTCCGCAAGATGATAAGCCACAGACACGTCAGGCCTCTGCGGAAAAACTGATGCCATGAGGCGCTTCCTGAGGTACCGCAGCATTCGAGTCAAGCTTCTCATCTATTTCGTCGCCGTCATCGTTTTGCCGCTGCTGACGCTGGGGATCCTCGGGCCATACATCTCGGCGCGCATCATCGAAAGGGAAGTCACCAATCACACGGTCCAGCTCATCCGGCAGGTGACGCGGAACATCGAGTTCTACATCCGCGAGATGGAGGGCATCATCTCGATACTCGCGGAAGACGCCGATATCCAGGCGTTCTATGGCATCGGCGACACCGGCGGTCTATTCTCGCGTGCCCACGAAACAGGCGCCCTGCGTCTGCTGGCCAACATCACCCACGTGAACACCGAAATCGCCGGCATTCTTCTTGTCAACGACGCTGACCAGCACCTCAGCAACGAGATCCAGCCCATCACCCGCGATCCTCTGGCAGAAGAGGAGTGGTATCGACGCGCCGTTCATTCCGCGCCGGCCGTCCAGCTTCTCCCCCGTCCCGTCGGCAGGAACCTTCGCAATACCCCCGGGTACAGCGCGGACGACGTCGTCTCAATCGTCAAGGCGGTGGTTGATCCTCGCACGGGCCGTGCCCGCGGCGTCGTCCTGATCGATATGAAGCTCCAGGTGGTCCAGGACATATTCATCGACATGAAGGTCGGGCAGGGCGGTTTCCTCTTCATTGAGGATGCCGAGGGCGGCACCGTTTATTCTCCGGTCAACCCCGTAGTCTACCGGGTCCGGGGAGAGTGGCTCGCCGGGCCGAAAACCAGCACTGTCCGCAGAATCGGCGGCGCCGATTACCAGATCATTGCACAGGGTTCGGAATACACGGGATGGAAGACAATCGGGGTTTTCCCGTTGAACGAGATCATGGGACAGGTGAGCCTGATCCGTTACTACTCCTTCATCATCGCCGGGGTGACGCTCTTCATTGCGGTTGTCGTCTCGATATTCTTCACGGGCTCCATTGCCCGGCCGGTGATCGCCCTGCGCACCCTCATGAAAAAAGCGGAGGAGGGGAACCTGACCGTGCGCTTCCAGGGGGGGCAGGAGGACGAGATCGGTCACCTGGGCAAAAGCTTCAATACCATGATCGAGGAGATCCAGAAGCTCATCGACCTGGTATACCGGGAGCAGCAGAGCAAGAGGGAAGCGGAGTTGAAGACGCTGCAAGAGCAGATCAAGCCGCACTTCCTCTACAATACCCTGGATACCATTCACTGGATGGCGCAGGACCACGGGGCAACGGACATCGTCCAGATCGTGACAGCCCTCACGAGCCTTTTCCGCATCGCCCTTTCCAAGGGAAAAGAGATGATCAGCCTGAGCGACGAGCTGGAGCACGTGAGGAGCTATCTCATCATCCAGAAGCTGCGCTACGAAGACAAGTTCGATTTTTCACTGTGCGTCCAGGACGACGTGCTCCCCTACATGGTGCTCAAGCTGACGCTCCAGCCCATCGTGGAGAATGCGATCTACCACGGGATAAAGGAGCGGCGCGGGCACGGAACAATCAGGGTGGACGCTCTGCGACGGGACGGAATCCTGGTGCTGCGCGTATGCGACGACGGCGTGGGGATGTCCAGCGACAAGCTCGCCGCCGTGCGCGCCCTTCTCACCGCGGCACCGGCAGAGAGCACGCAGAAAAACGGCTACGGCATATCGAACGTGAATGAAAGGATCCAGCTCTCCTTCGGCAAGGACTACGGTCTGCGCTTCGAGAGCGCGCCCGGCAGGGGAACGACCGTGGAGATCCTGCATCCTCTGATCGCAGGGGAGGAAAAAGACGTCCATGTGGAAAGTGCTGATCGCAGACGATGAGCCAAAGATTCGCCGGGGCCTCCGCGCAACGATTGAGCGGATCCGCCCCGACATGCGCGTGGTCGCGGAGGCGGAGGACGGGGAGACCGCGCTTGCCCTCGTGCAGAAGGAAAAGCCTGACATCCTCATGATCGATGTGCGCATGCCCTTCCTGAACGGGCTCGACCTGATCCAGAAGATCAACGACGTCTGGCGCGACTGCATCATCATCGTGGTGTCGGGGCATGACGAGTTCGAATATGCGCAGCGTGCCCTCTCCCTCAGGGTGTTCGAGTACGTGCTGAAGCCCGTGCCCCAGGACGTGCTCGCGTCGGTGCTGGCTCGCGCGGAGGAGGAGCTGACCGCCGCGCGTCGACGCAACCACTACCTGAGCTGGGCCCGCGACCAGCTCGAGCGCAACATGCCGATGCTCCGCGAGCAGCTCCTGCGCGACTGGGCGCGCGGACGCCTTGCCAGGTCCGAGATCGATGAGCAGGCGAGGTTCCTCGGAATCACTACGACGGGATACCGCATGGTTGCCCTGGTCCACGTCATGGAGCGGATGGTGTCGGCCGAGGCTCCCGCGGGCGCTGAAGGCGGCCTGGCTTTTCCGCGGGAGAAGGACCGCCGTATCGAGCTGTTCGCCGTTCGCCGCATAGTAGAGGAGGCTTTCCGGGAGTTTTCTCCCGTCGCAGTCTTTGTGGACGAGCAGGATGACGTTGTCGCGCTGGCCGGCTCTCCTCCCGGCCCCGCGTGGACGAGCGCCATCGAAGCAGTCGAATCGCGCGCTGCCAGGTCTCTTACGCACGCGCTCGTGATCGCCCATGCTCCGGTTGCGGAGGGAATTGATGGCATCTCGGAGACCTATGAATCGCTCAGCGCCGAGGTGGCCCGCAGGAGCAGTCATCGCTCGTTCGTCCTTCTCGCGCAGAACTATATCGATGCGCGTTACGGGAAACCCGAGCTCACCCTGGAAGAGGTGGCCGCGGCCGTTCAGGTGAGCCCGGGCTACTTGAGCCGCCTGTTGAAGCGGGAGACAGGCTTCTCCTTCGTTGACTACCTCACACGGGTTCGGATCAACAAGGCGGTGAGCCTTATGGGCGATCCCGCCATCAAGGTCTACGAGGTCGCCGAGGCGGTGGGCTACCAGAGCCAGCATTATTTCAGCCGCGCCTTCAAGCGCGTCTTCGGCCGTTCGCCGGTCGACTACCGAAAGGGAGGCGCCTAGAATGATCACACGCCGCGCAGCAGCGCTCTTGTGCGCCCTTCTTGTTGTTTCCCTTGCCGCCTGCAGCCGGGACAGCATCCGGGACCAGGCATACCAGTTCCTGATCGGCGTGTCCCTCGCGAACCTCACCGAGCCCTGGCGGATCAACATGAGCGAGGAGATCAAGAGCGAGACATCCCACTACCCGAACCTTCGCGTCGTGTTCAGCGACGCCGCTGATTCGAGCAGCAGGCAGATCCAGGACGTGAAAAAGCTCCTCGACTGCGGAATCGATCTGCTCATCATCTCGCCCAACGACGCGGAGGCCTTGACACCCGTGATCGCACAGGCCTACAAGCGCATTCCGGTCATCCTCCTGGACCGCTCGGTTGTCGGCTGGGACTATACCTTGTACATCGGTCCCGACAACAGGCTCATTGGCAAGCAGGCCGGCCAGTATGTCGCAGATCTCCTGGCAAAGAAGGGAGGGAAGGTGGTGGAGATCCTGGGGAGATCAGGCTCACCACCCACTCTGGATCGGAGGCTCGGGTTCCGGGAAGCCATCGACAAAGCCGGCAACATCTCCATCGTTGGCACCATCGTCGCTGACTGGCTGAGAGACAAGGCGGAGGACGAGCTCGTCGCATGGCTGAGGAAAAACGGGAAGCCCGACGTAATATTCGCGCAAAACGATGCCATGGCCTACGGCGCCCATCGCGCGACCACGAAGCTCGGCATGACCGGCATGCGTTTTGTCGGGATCGACGGGCTGCCCGGCCCCCACGGCGGAATCGATCTTGTGAACAAGGGAATCCTCTCGGCGACCATCACCTGCCCGACGGGCGGCAAGGAAGCCGTCATCTATGCAATGGACATCCTCCATCACGAAGAAGGCATCCCGAAGAAGATGATTCTGCGGACGTCGCTCGTGACGGAGAAAATAATCGAGAGTGGCGCCCTGGATGCGCCCGCGCGGCCGCGACTTCCTTCCGATCACCGCATCCTGCTGGGTTTCGCCCAGACCGGAACAGAGAGCAATTGGCGCCTGGCGAACACCGAATCCATCAAGACTGCGGCGCGGCAGGCCGGAATCGACCTTGTCTTCGTCCTCTGTGAAAACCAGCCGGAAAAGCAGGTCGCCGCCGTGAGGTCGTTCATTGCGCGCAAGGTGGACATCATTGCATTTTCCCCGATCGTCGAGTCGGGTTGGGAGGCGGTGCTGAGGGAGGCGAAGGCGGCCGGCATCCCGGTATTTATCACCGACCGGGCCGTTGACGTGAAGGACGAGTCGCTCTGGGTCACCCTCATGGGCTCGGATTTTCTGGAAGAAGGGCGCCGGGCCGCGAGGTGGCTCGTCAACTCCATGAAGACGGACAGGCCGGTGAACATCGTGGAACTGCTGGGCACGATCGGGTCGGCCCCCGAGCTCGACCGGACATCAGGGTTCAAGGAGATCCTCAGCGACCATCCCAACTATCGCATCATCGTGTCCGAGAGCGGCGACTTTGTCCGCAGCAGAGGCAGGGAGGTCATGCAGCAGATCCTCAAGGACCTCGCCGGGAAGAGTCAGAAAATGGACGTCCTCTT
>DATKLB010000290.1:0-11408 GCA_035542615.1 Spirochaetia bacterium
CTTTTCCCATCCTCTTTGCCTCGATGAATCTGGGATATTCCGACAAGATCACGGCGCTCGCGAAGAACGCGCTCCTTTCTCTCAAGGGCGATTTGCAGGCCATGGTGACCGGGGTGATCAGGGATCGACCCCTGGCCGAAAAGAGGCTTGCCCTCAGGATGGCGCTTGAGACGGACAAGTTGGGAAGCGACCAGAAGGCACAGGTCGCGCAATTCGCTCTCGACGTCAGCCTCCATACGAGCGCTTCCGACGTGGCGGCCAAAAGAGGTTATCAGGAAATGAGGTTCGAAGCGGCGCGCGCCCTCGCAGACCGCAAATGGGCCCCTGCGGCGCCGCTGCTCATCGAGCACCTCGACACGACGATTGGCGAGTTCGACAAGGGGCTGGTGGATACGAACCACCTGCTGGACGCCATCGGAGAGGTCGGCGCCACCGGGACGCACGATGCGGCAGTACGCCTGACCCAGTATCTCGTTCTCATCAACTCCTACACGGAGAAGGGGAAGGCCTATGACGAGAAGGTCGTCACCACCATCCTCGCGAATCTCGGAAACCTCGGTGACAAGGTCGCCTTCGACGACCTGATGTATACGCAATACCTGAACTACCCTGCCACGGTAAAAAAAGCTGCACGCGCCGCGCTCGACAACCTGAAGTGGTAGGGGCGCGCGCGGCATCGAATGCTACGGCGACACATCACGCCTGCTCTCCTCGTTTTCTGCATCATGCTTGCAAGCTGCAGCGCGCACCGGCTCCTGGCGGGGCGCGCCGTGGCCCTGGTTTTCGCATGCGCGGCATGCTCATCGGCTGGAATCGTTCTTGCCCGAACGGAGCATGAGAAGATCCGAAGGGCCGGGATCCTCCTCGTTGCGAGCGGCTTCGGCTTTCTCCTGGGGTCCTGGTCCGTGATGAGGATGGAGGAGGAATCCCGAGCTGCTCACCTCTCCCTTCCACAGAAGGACATATCCGCTTTCCGCGGACACCTGCTCAAAGACAGCGTTCTCTCTTTGCGGGGGGACACGCTCCTGCTGTTGGGTCTGAGCGACGTGACTTCCCGAGACCTCGGGGTAACGGCGGATGCGCGCGGGACGGTGATGATTCGGCTGAGGGGAGACTATCGATTCTCCCTGGGTCAGGAGCTTGCTGTCACGGCGCCCCTCAAACTGCCAGGCTCCGGCGCGGCTGAGAGCTTCACCTCCTGGGTCGAGAGAGGCGAGTTGACGCGCGGGGGCTATTCGTCACCGGCCTGGTCCGCGCGTGCGGCTGTCCGCGACTGGGTGCACAGGGCCATCTCGCGGGCCGGATACCCGGCCTCGGCGCTCATGGAAGCACTTCTCATCGGCAGCAGGGAGGACGTGCCGGCAGACCTCTATGACGGATTCCGAAAGACCGGAAGCCTCCATATCCTGGCGCTTTCCGGTTTACACGTCGCGGTTCTCTATGCCCTCCTGGTGGCACTGCTGGGCTTCCTTCGGGACCGTCTCCCGAAGCTCTTGATCGCCACGGGATTCCTGGTCTTCTACCAGGTGATTGCCGGATTCATGCCCTCGCTCCTGCGAGCAACGATCATGATCATCGTCGGCGGAGTCGGTCTGCTGCTGGACCGGGATGCTGAGCCGATCAACCTCCTGGCGATTTCGGGGATCCTCGTGCTCCTCGCAATCCCGCAAGAGGCGTTCTCGCTGTCGTTTCAGCTTTCCTACCTTGCCCTTGGAGGGATTTTTGTTCTGGGCCCGGTCGTTCAGAGGCTCCTGGCCGACCGCCTTCCGAAGCTCATTCTTGCGCCTCTGGCCATGTCAGTTGCGGCGCAAATGGCCACGTTTCCGCTCATCGCCGTGCAGTTCGGTGTCTACTTTCCGTCGGGACTTCTCGCCGGGCTCCTTCTTGTGCCCCTGACCACCGCCGTCCTCTGGGGAGCCCTCGGGTGGCTTGTTGTGATCATGATACCGTGGCCGCTCCTGCACGACCTCGGCGCTCACGGATTTGCCATCCTGTACCAGGGAATCGCGCAGACCGCGTCGATCTTTGGCCGGCTTCCCGGTGTCACGATACGTCCCCCTGTGCTGCCGTGGGTGCTCATCGTGTCTCTCATCGCACTGGCGTATCTGTCGTTTTTTGTTCCCGCCCGCCGTCGGGCGCGGGCTTGAAATGAACCACGATTCACCGGCTGAGATCCGTGCAGAGCTCGCCAGTCGCGGTCTGACGCTCAAGAAGCGCTGGGGTCAGAACTTCCTGATCAACCGCGGGGCACGAGAGACGATCGTCAGACTGCTCGATCCGCGCCCCGGCCAGGGGGTATGGGAGATCGGCCCCGGTCTCGGTGCCATGACCGAGCTAGTCCTGGAGCGGGGGGGGCGATGCGTCGTCTTCGAGATCGACAGGGGACTGTGCCGGTATCTTGAAGAGACCTTTGGAGGCCGCAATGGGTTTTTCCTCGTGGCAGGGGATTTTGTGAAAACCTGGCGTGAAGCCGTCGGAGCGATGGGAGCTCCCGATCTGCTGCTCGGAAATCTCCCGTATCGATCTGCTTCGCTGATGGTCGCGGATATCGTGGAAGGCGGCCTGCGCCCCCGCCGGGCTGTGCTGGCGGTGCAGCGTGAGGCCGCTGATCGGATGTGCTCTCTCCCCGGCGTGAAGTCCTATTCGTCATTTTCCGTTCTCTGCCAGGCGGCATTCACGGTACGGGCTCGAGGCGACTTTTCACCAGGCAGCTTCTACCCAGCCCCTGAAGTCACCTCGACCGTGGTGGAGCTAGTCCCGAGAGACGATGCACCGATGGGATCCGCTCTTGAGATTCTCGGGATTCTCTCGCGATGCCTGTTCGCGGCCCGGAGAAAGACCATCCGCAACAACCTGGCAGCGGCGCGGCTGCCTGCCGGCGCCTCTCGGCAGGAAGCCATGGACGAGCTGAAGAGGGCAGGGGCGGATCCTGCAATGAGAGCGGAGGAGTTGTCCCCTGAGACGTACGTTCGCGCGGCGAAAGCTCTCGCCAGCCGCGAATGGATCAGAGGACCTTCAGATCTTTGAGCGTGGCCGCGAGCGCGTCCCTGTTCTTTGCTGCCATGCAACACATCGGAAGACGATAGATCTCCGAAATCAGCCCCTTCATGGCGAGAGCTGCCTTGATGGGAATGGGATTGGTTTCGATGAACATCGCCTTGAACAGGGGCAGAAGATCGTAGTGCATTTTTCGCGCGGCTTCCCAATCCCCTTTCAAGGCAGTCCCCACGAAGCTGCTCATACGATCCGGGACGAGGTTGCTTGCAACCGAGATCACACCCCTGCCGCCGAGGGCCATCAGCGGGAAAACCAGGTTGTCGTCTCCGGAAAGGACGGTGAAATCCGCCGGCTTGCGCGAGATGAGATCCATCATCTGGGCGATGTCGCCGCTGGCTTCCTTGACCGCAACGATGTTTCGATGCTTTGCCAGCTCCAGCATTGTCGGTGTGTCGATGTTCTTTGCCGTCCGGCCCGCGATGTTGTAGACCACCAGCGGGAGATCGACGGCGTCCGCGATCGCGCGGAAGTGAGCAAGGATTCCGTCGTTGGTCGGCTTGTTGTAATACGGGGTCACCTGGAGCGTTGCGCTGGCTCCGACCTCCTTCGCTTCCCGTGCGTAATGGATGGCTTCCTTCGTGTTGTTGGAGCCCGCGCCCCCGATCACCGGGACTCTGCCCCGCGCCTGCTCCACCACGATCCGGATGACCTGCTTGCATTCCTCTCCATCCAGGGTCGGGCTCTCCCCCGTGGTGCCAACGGGGACGAGGCCTTGAACGCCTCCTTCGATCTGCAGATCGACCAGCCTTCGCAGAGCCTTCTCATCCACCTTCCCATCCTGCATCATCGGCGTGACAAGAGCCGTGTAGACGCCTTCCAGCTTCATCGCTGTTTCCTCCCGAGAATGTCCTGGATGAAATCGCTCACCTCGAAAACACCTTTCTTGCCCTGGATCCACTCCGCCGCGTTGACAGCGCCGAGTGCAAGGCCGCCCCGGCTGCGGGCGGAGTGCGTCAGCTCTATCGAGTCGAAGGTCGAGTCGAGGAGAACGGTATGGATGCCGGGCACATCACCTCCGCGCACCGAGGCAAAGTGCAGCTCATCCGGGCCGGGGGCCCGATCGAGCCTCTCCGTGACGACCTTCTTCTTCCGCGAATGAGTGCTCGTGATGATCTTTGCCAGGCTCAGCGCTGTTCCGGATGGGGAATCCTTCTTTCGCCTGTGGTGGACTTCCCATCCCAGGATGTCGTACTCCGGGAATGGGTTGGATAGCTCCGTGGCGGCCGCAACCAGAGCGAAGAAGATGTGGGCTCCGATTGAGAAGTTGCTCCCGTAGAGAAAGGCGGTTTTCCCGCCCTTGAAGATGGCCGTAACCTCGTCGAGCTTGCCGTACCATCCCGTCGTCCCAACGACGGCGTTCAGCCCGAATCGGGAGTAGGTCTTCGCATTCTGCAGCACCGCCTCGGCGTGGGAGAACTCGATAGCCGTGTCGACCCCGCGCGCCATCTCCTCCGTGAGGGACGGAGCATCAGCCCCCGGTGCCGCGGGATCGATCCGTGCCGCGACCTCGTGACCGCGGGCGCGCAAGGCCCGCTCGACCTCCTGACCCATGCCCCCGTACCCGACGACCGCGACTCTCATCGCCGGGCATCATAGGACGCGGACGGACGCAGTGCAAGAGTCAGTCGAGGTGAATGTCACCCCCTCTGGGACTGCACGAGTGTTACGATGGAGGTGTTGATCACATCTTCCACCGAGCATCCCCGGGAGAGATCGCTCACGGGCTTCGCGAAGCCCTGGAGGAATGGGCCATAGGCCTCGGCGCCTGCAAAGCGCTGCACGAGCTTGTAGCCGATGTTGCCACTCTGCAGGTCGGGAAAGATCAGGGTGTTCGCCTTGCCCGCCACCGCCGATCCCGGAGCTTTCTTCGCCGCGACGCTCGGCACCAGCGCTGCGTCCGCCTGCATTTCACCATCCACCATCAGCTTCGGATCCCTCTGATGGAGGATCGACACAGCGGAGGCAACCTTGTCCACGAGGGGGTGCACTGCGCTTCCCTTCGTGGAAAAAGAGAGCATCGCCACCATTGGCTCCGTCTTCAGGAAGGTGCGGCACGACTGCGCGGACGACATGGCGATGTCGGCAAGCTGTTCCGCAGTCGGGTCCGGGACGACGGCGCAGTCGGCGAAGATCATGTTGCCGTCGACTCCCCATTTCGTGCCGGCAAGGTACATCACGAAGCAGGAGGAGGCCGTCGTGATTCCGGGCGCTGTCTTGACGATCGTCAGAGCCGCCCGCACGACCTTTGCCGTTTCGCTGTCCGCTCCGGACACCATCGCATCCGCCCGGCCCTTGCGCATCATCATGGCGCCCCAGTGCTGGGTGTCTCCCATGAAGGTCTTTTCCGCTTCGTCGCGGCTGATTCCCTTTGCTTTTCGGAGCTCATAGAACTCGTCCACGTATTCGCTGCGCAGAGTCGATGTTGCCGGCTGCTCCACCATGAGCCCGGCCAGGCTCACTCCCTCCTTTTTTGCTTCTGCCTCGATTTCCCTGGCAACCCCGAGAAGCGTGACTTCCCTTGCAAAGCCTCCATCGAGGATGCCCCTGGCCGCCTTCAACGTCCGCGGCTCGTAGCCTTCCGGCAGGACGAGCCTGCGCGGGTCAGACTTCGCCTTTCTGCGCATTTCTTCAATGAAGTTCATGCTGGGCTCCTTCTGCTTTTTGTGTGCCTGCCAGTATAGCTTTTTCGCCGAAAACTGCAATAATCGCGGCCATGACAATCGGCGTCTATGGCCTGGGACGATTCGGATATTTCTGGGCAGAGGTGCTTGCTCGCCATGCATCGGTCTGCGGCTACTCCCGTGACGCAGCCCGGCGGGTCCCGAGAGGCGTTCGCAAAGTGGGGGAGGAGGAGCTGCTTTCCCTGCCCGGCATTTTTCTGTGCGTGGCCATCTCCGCGATGGAGGAGGTGGTGTCAAGGATCAGCAGGCGGCTCTCTGCCGGCGCCCTCGTCATGGACACCTGCTCGGTGAAAACATACCCCGTCGCCGTGATGCAGCGGCTGCTCCCCGATGGCGTGTCCATTCTGGGAACTCATCCGATGTTCGGACCCGACTCAGCGCGGAACGGGGTCGCCGGACTGCCCATGATCCTGTGCCCGGCCCGGATTCCCCGCAGTGAAGTCGAGCGGTGGCGGGAGTTCTTCGTATCCCTCGGGCTCTCCGTGTCCTTCATGTCCCCCGACGATCACGACCGGGAGGCGGCGTATACGCAGGGGGTCACCCACTACATCGGGCGCGTGCTCTCTGACTTCGGGGTCAGCCGCTCCCCGATCGGAACCGTCGGCTTCGCGAAGCTGCTGGAGATCGTCGAGCAGACCTGCAACGACCCCTGGCAGCTGTTCCTGGACCTGCAGCGCTACAATCCCCACACACGGGAGATGCGCTCGAAGCTTGCAAAATCGCTGGCCGCTGTCATGGACGCGATCGATGAGTCGCTGGAAAGGGGCGACCCTCCGGTGACCCGGTTGCCTTGACAGGTCCATGGACGGCAGATACGCTAGATCGCATGAACGGAGACGCCAATGGCTGAAGTAAGGATCAAGGACATCGATGAGCACGAGATCGACACGATCCTCGCCGAAGACATCGACTTCGAGGGACACCTGACGTTCAGCAAACCCCTCATGATAAAAGGGAAGTTCAAGGGAGAGATCAAGTCGACGAGCGCGCTCTACATTGGGGAAAAGGCGTTCGTGGAAGCGACGACCGAAGCCGACATCGTCTCCTCCAAGGGCAGGCACAAAGGAGACATTCTGGGCAGCTCCCGCGTCGAGCTGTATTCGACGGCGCGAGTCGACGGAGACATCACGACCCCGGACTTCGTCGTGGAAAGCGGCTGCAAGTTCAACGGCTACTGCAACATGAGCGGTGAGGAGATGAAGAAAGAGCCGGCTGCTGCACCCGCGGGCGCGGCCGGCGCGTCCGCGCCAGGTGCGGCAGCACACGGTCCGCCGAATGCAGCAGCCGCCCCAGCGGCGGTCCCGCATTTGGGGAAAGTCGAGCCAAACAGGCCGGCATCGGCGTCAGGCGCGCCGCCACAACCGCAGAAGCCACTGTTTCCGCAGGGCGGAGGCAGCGGGCAGGGAGGCGCCGGCGGGCAAGGCGGAGGTCACCAGCCTCCGGGCGGTCAGAGATGATCGCGCGTCCGCCCTCCATGTCGCGGAGGTCCCCTTTCCTCTTCCTTGCCTGCCTGCTCGTTGCCTCAGCTCCCGCCTTTGCGCAGGACAAGCCCGATGCCCTGCAGTTGTACAGGGCGAACCGGTACGAGGAAGCGATCAAGGTCTGTCAGCAAGAGCTCGTTGAATCGCCCAAGAGCATTGACTCTCACGTTGTCATGGGATGGTCGTACCTGCGGCTCAAGAGATTTCCGGAGGCGCTGGATATCGGGCAGAAAGCGCTTCAGATCAACCCGAACGATCCCCGTGTCATCCAGATCATCGGCGAGGCGCAGGTCTTTCTGGGCAAGACGGACGACGCGCTCAAGAACCTCGAGGAGTACGTTGCCCTGCGGCCTGATGGGGACCGCATAGCGCGGGTGTATTGGCTGATGGGCGAGGTGTACATCAATCTCAAGGAATACCAGAACGCCGACATCTCGATTTCCACGGCCCTGTACTATGAACAGAACAACAGCCAGTGGTGGTCACGCCTCGGCTGGGCCCGGGAATTGGCGGGCGATTGGAAGTGGGCTTCTGATGCCTACGTTCACGCTCTCAAGCTCGACCCCGGCCTCGCTGACGCGCAGCGTGGCAAGGACAGGGTCGACGCGAAGCTCAGAGGCGGATGAGGATCGGCTTCCACACCTTCGGGTGCAAGCTCAATCAATACGAGACAGAGGCGCTTGCGTCAAGCTTTCGGGGTCACGGCCACACGGTCGTCAGCGCGCTGGACGACGCCGATGCCTATGTAATCAACACGTGCACGGTCACGGGCCGAGCTGACCACAAGTCCCGCGCCGCGGTTCGCGGCCTGTCCCGCAAACATCCTGAATCCCTACTGATCGTCACGGGGTGCTCCGCCCAGCTGGAAGCGCGGGCGCTCTCCGCGCTGGGAGGGAACATCGTGGTTGTGCCTCAATCGGCAAAAGCGGACCTGCTGGTGCTGGCCGAGAGGATTGCGGAGGAGCAGGACATCAGGGCCGGTCTCGCCAGGCTTCGTGACGAGTCGTCACCAGCCGTCCCGGACCCGTTTGCTTTTCGCGTTGACACGCTCAGCTTCCACACACGCGCCTTCCTCAAGATCCAGGATGGCTGCGATGGCCTTTGCGCGTACTGTCGGGTGCCGCAGGCCCGGGGCGCTGCGACCAGCCTCGATGTGGAGGAGGTTATCCGCCGCGCGACAGCGCTCGAGTCCCAGGGACATCGCGAGATCGTCGTCACCGGCGTCAACCTCTCCGCATACCGTTCGCGGGGCATCGGCCTTCCGCGTCTCGTGGGTGAGTTGACCGGCGCGACCCGCCGGGTGCGGTTTCGCCTCTCGTCCCTGGAGCCTGAATCTCTTACCGAGGATCTGGCCCTCAACCTTCGCCATGAGCGCATCTGCGCCCATTTCCATGTCCCCGTCCAGTCGGGATCAAACGCCGTGCTGCAGCGCATGAAGCGCCGCTATCGCGCGGAACGGGTCGTGGAGGGCGCCGGACTTCTCCGCGCGGCGAAGGAGGCGCCATTCCTGGCCGCGGATTTCATCGTCGGTTTTCCGGGAGAGACACAGGAAGATCACGCCATGACCGTCGGGCTGATCGAAAGGCTCGGACTTGCGGCGTTGCATGTTTTTCCGTACTCCGCGAGGCCCGGCACCGCCGCGGCCGGATTTCGACCACGTGTGCCGCAGCGGGTTCGCGACCAACGCGCGCGGCAGCTCGGGGACATGTCGCGGGGACTGCTTGATACGTACGCACGCTCGTGGCTGGGAAAAGACGTTGAGGTGCTGTTGGAGTCTTCGCGGCGCAGGCAGGAGCCAGAGGCTCCAGCAGTTTCGGGACGAGGCGTGTCGGAGAATTACCTGAAGGTAATCGTTGAAGACCTCCCCGCGGAAAGCAACGGAAAAGGAAAAATCGCTCGCGCTCGCATTGTCCACTCGGGGGAAACCTGCCGGGCTGCATTCCTCGGCTTCGCTTGACAATTTTTTGGCATTTGGATTTTCGCTGAGCTATAATCTTAGGCGAAACAATCAGAGAACACCGGGAACCAGCATGAGGAACTGCGGAGGAGGTCTTTGGTGGCATTGAGCAAGGTGAAGGCGTGCGCGCTCGCTCCCCTTCTGCTCCTGGCAGGCTGCTCCGCCTTTTTCCAGTTCAACCTCTTCAAAGGCCTGGACAAGCCGCCTGCCCCCAAGGCCAGCGACTATGAGGGGCAGGGCGGCCTTGCAAAGCTTGCCAATGACCTGAGCTCGCCGGCTGTTGTCGCACAACTCAAGGCAGACCCGACGACCACGCAGGAGATCGAAACCTACCTGGCCACGACATATCTCTCGGCGCCGCTCACCACCCCTGACCAGCAGCAGGCGGCGGCCCTGTATGGAGACCTGAATCTCAAGACGACATCGGGCGATCAGTTCGTCAATAACCTGGTGGACATCGTCATGTCCGGGGCAAGCGGCGGCAAGACGATTCAGCAGATCCTGCAAGGAATTGTTCCGGCAAGCGTCGCTTCAGATCCCACCGCGTTTTCCAACATGGTGGGCGGTTTCCTGGCTGCTGAGGCCGCGTACCAGCTCCTGGGAGCCAGTGTTCCGCCGTCACCCGCGGGGGTCAACATGGGGGACGTTGCCCAGAAGGCCGCTGTAGCATGGACAATGCAGTTGGCCGTGAATGCCATTATCGCCTCGGGCGTACCCGATACCCCGACCGCAGAAGCGCAGATGTACGCACTTCTCAACAACCAGCCGAACTCCATCTCGGGCGTCATCGTCCCTGATCCCTTTTCTTTTCCGCCGGCCTGGCTCTCGAACATCTTCACCGCCGCGGGTGCGAAGATGCCCTCCTGAGGTCGGTGAGGCAGACCGTGGCGCGCACAATGCGGAGGGCTTTCTTCCTCGCGGCAATCATCATGTTGCTGTCAGCACCGGCGTTTGCAACCCAGTACAACGAGAAGCCTTTCGTCCCTCTGAGCCCCGTTGTCATGGCGGATGGGGGGTCCTGCATCGCCAGCGCGCAGGGGTACAACGCGTTTTTCTGCAATCCGGCCGGCTTCTCACGTGGCAGCGGCGCTTTCACACTGAGCTCCAGCTCGTGGGTCTATTCGCGGCCCGATCTTTTTCTCTCGCAGATCGCCCAGGCCATCGTCGGCATACAGACTCCGACATCGTTTCTCAACTACATCAATTCGCAGCTCACAACAGGGGGGCTCGGAGCGGGATCGTCGCTCGGGATCGGCTACGTCGGTGACGGCCTTGGCCTCGGAGCGGCGTTCATTGTGGATTCGTCTCTCTTCGGACCCAGTCTTCTCGGTGTCACGGGAGACCTCACCGCCACACTTGGTTTCATCGGAGGACTTTCGTTGCCATTTGAACTGGGCGGAGGGATGAAAATTCATGTCGGAGCAGACATCCGCCCCATGATCCGCATCCACTCGCCCATCACCTACGTCACGGCAAATGCAATCATCTCAGCGCTGCAAACGGGCGACAGCGTGATCAGCGCGCTCAACCCGGCAACGGCATACTACGGTTCGGGGATCGGGCTGGACCTTGGCGCAATTGCTGAACTGGGCTGGTTCTCCTTCGGCCTTTCCATCAGGGACCTCGGCGGCACACAGTTCAACTACGCGTCCAACAGCTTCGGGGCGGTTACCGGCACGCTCGCGTCACAGGGAAACTTCCCGTCGGGAAGCCGGGTGTCCGACACCTACGTCATCCCCATGGACGTGGGATTCGGCATTGCCTTTCGCCCCGATCTGGGACGGGGGAATCTTTTTTTCGATCCCCTCATCAGCTTCGACATGCGCAACATAGTCGGCGCCATCGACGGAAGCGCGGACTTCTGGACGCTTCTGCACGCGGGAGCAGAGATTCGACTCCTGAACATGCTCACCGTGCGGGCAGGTCTCAACCAGGGCTACCTCACTTTTGGAGCGGGCGTGAAGGTGTGGTCTCTCGACATGAACGTGGCCATCTTCACGCAGGAGTTGGGCGCGTACCTGGGGGACCGGCCGAACGCGGGAATGTCGATCAGCGCGGACATGCGAATCTGAGCTTGGAAACGGGCCTCCACGCTTGAACTCGGGTGTGAAGCGGCTTGAAGCGGCAATCCGAATTGACAAAGAAATATCGGATGTTTACATTACTTCCGCCTCAAGGGCCGCTAGCTCAGCTGGTAGAGCAACAGCCTTTTAAGCTGTGGGTCGCCAGTTC
>DATKLB010000291.1:0-26170 GCA_035542615.1 Spirochaetia bacterium
GCTTGCCGTCGGCGTTCATGGCCTCGATGATCCCGTCGGTGCAGAGCAGGAGAACGTCGCCGGGCTCCAGGGGCACGCGCTTCTGCTCGTAGCCGGCGTCCCTCTCCACGCCGATGGGCAGCCCCTTCGCATCCAGCTTGGCCAGCGCGCCGGTCCGCCGGCGATACACCAGGAGGGGGAGGTGGGCAGCGTTGGCATACAGCGCCTCGCGCCGTGCCTGGTCGTAGATCAGCATCCCGATCGTCGCGAAATGGTCGATGTCGATGCGCCCCGTGATGCCCTGGTTGATGCCGGCGATCGTGGAGGCGGCGTCCCTGCCGGGACCGACGAGCAGGTGCACGATCGAGCGGATCATGACCATTACCATGGCTGCCGGGATTCCTTTGCCGGCCACGTCGCAGACGACGAGGGCCACCTTCTCTCCGTCCAGCGGGATGACGTCGTAGTAGTCGCCGCTCACCCCGCGCGCGGGCATGCTGTGCACCGCAAGCACCGCTCGCTGGAGCCGGGGCAGCTGGGCGGGCAGGAGCCGTTTCTGGATCTGGGCGGCGATGTCGACCTCCCTCTCCATCTGGCGCTTTTCCAGGACCTCGAGGTACGTGTAGAGGTTGTCGATGGTGATCGAGGCGTAGTCGGCAAAGGTCTTGAGGTGCTGAAAATCCTGGTCGTTGAAGTGCTGGTTTTCCGCGCGTTTCAGCGCGGAGATCACCCCGAGGACGCGGTCGCCGACGACCAGAGGGATTGCCAGGAGCGAGCTCACGAAAAGAATGTCGTCCCTGGTGTTCTGCGCCATGCGCGGGTCGTCGCGGCAATCGCGGATCATGACGGCAAGCCCGCTCTTGACCGCCTCGCCCAGGACTGTCGCGCCGATGGGTATGGGAGTCTCGCTGAAGTGCCGCTTCAGGCTGCTCGCGGTCACCTTGACGATATCCGGCACCGGCAGGAGAGGAGGGTAGATGCCATAGGTGGCGCGCACGCGCAGCACGTCCTGGTACTCGTCCACCATGAGAATGGCCCCGGCATCCGCCCCGATCCCGCGCACGGCGGAGTCGATGATGATCTCCATGACACGCGGCAGGTCGATCTTCGCCGTGATTGCGCCGCCGAGATTCTCCATGAACGCGTACGTGGAATCCAGGTTCGTGGAGAAGAACTGGATGGACCTGTCCTGCTCCTCACGGTCAAAGCGCACATATGCGATGAGCACTGAGCCATACCCGAAATACGACAGGGGGAGGATGATCCAGCGCACCCAGGCAATCTCGTACCCGTACAACAGGGTAATCACGTGCGTGAGGAAGAGAACGGAGATGAGGACGAACCGTATGCGGGTGACGAGGACGACGTTCGTAGCGGTGTAAGGAGACACGAGCCCCATGGCGACGGTGATGTAGATCAGGTCGGCAAGAAGGATCAGCCCGATCGCAAACGGGTTCACCAGGAGAGGCCGCGCAAACGCCAGGAGCACGGCGGCCGCGAGAACCACGGCGTTCAGCGCAAGGTAGATCCTGTCCGCGGGCCAGCGGCGGGTGGCCACCCGGGACCAGACCAGGAGAAGCCCGAAGGCTGCGATATCCGACAGCGGAATCAGGAGCGGGTCGGGGAACAGCCCGTAGGCAATGTCCCTGGCCAGGACGACAACGAACAGGGCTGCCAGCGTTCCCGCCCCGGGAAGCTTCCGGTGCCGCACTAGTGCGCCGTGCAGCACCAGGAAGAACAGGGTCAGGAACAGACCGGGCCAGAGGATGGAAGAGCTCATGACCCTTTGGAAGTCTCTTTCTGCTCGAGCTCCCGCATCACCGTGCTCAGGTTGGCCACCATCCGGTTGAAGGATTGGGCGAGCACGCCGACCTCATCCATGCGCCGGATGGGAATCTCGTCCATCTCGACGAGTCCCTTGCTCGCCTTGTCCATGAGAACCGTCAGGTCCTCGATGGGGCGGGTGACCTGGTTTGCGAGCAGGAGGCCAATGCCGACCGCGATAACCACGAAGATGGCGAGCACGATGATGAGCAGCTTGCCGCTGTCCTGCACGGGCTGAACGATCTCCCGGGCCGGCACGATGACACCGAGGCTTGAGCCGACCGTGGGGACGGGGGCGTAGGCGAGGTAGCTCAGGCTCCCGTCGGCTCCCCGGTAGCTGCTGATGCCCGACTCGCCTGCCGCCATGTGACGGATGACCGCGTTGAAGGCCGGGTTGGGTGTTTCGAGAAGGTTGTCCGTATGGTACGTCCTGTCCCACGCGGTGCCTTTCTCGTCCATTCCCCGGCGCACGATGACCTTTCCCTTTGCATCGATCATGAAGGGCTCGTTGGCGTAGCCGATATCCAGGGTGATGATGTCTTTCTGCAGGGTTTCCAGGAGCACGTCGAACCCCACGACGCCGAGGACAGCGCCCGCGTTGTCACGCACGGGGGTTGCGGAGGTGACGGTGAGCTTCTTTGTATTCGCATCGACGTACAGATCCGTCCAGACGGACTTGCCGGCCTCCCGCGCCGCCTTGTACCATGGGCGGCCGCGCGGATCGAATCCCTTGATGGCTTCAATGACGTCCACGACTTTTTCATTGTCGAACACCGTGATGCCGCTCTCGGTAGCCATGTAGCCGAGTGTCAGGTAGGGATTGCTGGACACCATTGCCTGCAGCGCCTGCCCGACGAGCTGCAGCCGAAGCACATCAGGGGCGAGGGTTCTGCGCGAGTCGCTGTTCCCGTAGCCAGTGCCGGTCCACGGCATGAGCAGCCTGCGCGGTGCGCTCGAGGTCGGGAGCGGCGAAGCGTACGTGAGGGAAGCAAAACGCGCCGCTGCCTCCACCTCTTGCTGGACCCTGTTGAAGATGTGATCATAGGCGGTCGTCTTTTCCTTGAGGATGCGTCCGAGGTTGCTTTCCGCCTGGGAGCTCAGCGAGTCCCTGTTCTGGAACAGCGCAATAGCTCCGACCACGAGCAGGGAGACCAGAGGGAGCAGGACCAACGTAAGAGTAATTCTGGTTTTGATCGAGACACTGCGCGCCGCCATGACTGGTCCTCCTCGATCGCCCCCCCAGTTGGTTCCAGAGAACGTAGGTGATTGTAGCAGAAATCCACCTGAGATCCAAGATCTTTTGGAGTTTTTTGTCATGCTCGAGAGAAAGTAATGCCCAAGAATCTTTTCCCATCGTCTATTGACATTTTCTTCACGAGATAATAGATGTATATTGTGAATTGAATCACAATTGATATTCAACCTGACTTTGCTCTGAAGGGAGTGGTCATGGAAGCGACACGCGAAAAAAGAAGCATTGACGTGGTGATCGCGCGGTATCCGGCGCAACGCGAGCATCTCATTTCGATCCTGCAGGAGGTGCAGCAGGAATACGGCTACCTGTCGCGCGAAAGCATCGACACGATCTCCGGTTACCTCAAGCTTCCGTCCTCGAAAATCTTCGGGGTGGCCACTTTCTACAACCAGTTCCGCTTGAACAAGCCTGGAAGGATACAGATCGCTGTCTGTCGGGGAACCGCCTGTCACGTCAAGGGCTCGCTCAACCTCCTGGACTCGGTGAAGACGCTGCTCGACATCGATGTCGGGAAGACGTCGAAGGACGGCTTTTTCTCGCTGGATACCGTCGCGTGCCTGGGGTGCTGCTCCATAGCCCCGGTCATCATGGCCAACGGAAAGTTCTTCGGCAGGCTCGACAAGAAGAAGCTCGAGGGTCTCATCGAGAAGTTCCGCGCCGCGGGGAGGGTCGAGGAATGAGCAGGGTTTTCATCGGAATGGGAACGTGCGGCCTTGCCACAGGCGCCGGCCAGGTCAGGGCCGCGGTGGAGAAATGGGCAGCAACGCGGGGAATCGACATGACGATCACTCCGACGGGGTGCATCGGGTTCTGCAAGGCGGAGCCCATCATGGACGTTGTCACTGACACAGGTCACCGGATCTCCTACAGCAACGTGACCCCCGAGGTCGCGGGCTTCATCCTCGACGAGGCATTCGTGAGGAAGAACTACAAGCTGGACGGGCTCCTGGGCCAGCTCAAGAATGGTCGGCAGCCCTTTCCCGGGATCCCGATGATCGAAGACCACCCGTACTTCAGAAAGCAGGTGAAGTACGTGCTTCGAAACTGCGGAGTGATCGATCCCGAATCCATTTCGGACTACCGCTCCTCGGGCGGGTTCAAGGGGTTCGAGCGGGCCCTGGCAATGAGCCGCGAGGAGGTCATCTCGGAGATCACCCGATCCGGGCTTCGCGGCAGGGGCGGCAGCGGCTTCCCCGCGGGAAAGAAATGGGAGCTCGCCCTGCGGGAAAACAACGCCAGGAAATACGTGATCTGCAACGCTGACGAAGGGGACCCCGGCGCGTTCATGGACCGCTCCATCCTCGAGGGAGACGTCTACGCCGTGCTCGAGGGCATGATGATCGCCGGCTACGCCATCGGCGCGAACGAGGGCATCATCTATTGCCGCGCCGAGTACCCGCTGGCCATCGAGCGCATCGAAAAGGCGATCGACGTCCTGAAGACCGAAGGCATGCTGGAGAAACCCGTCGGCGGGCATGACTTCCAGTTCCGGCTGAGGGTCAAGAAAGGAGCCGGCGCGTTCGTGTGCGGCGAGGAGACCGCTCTCATGGCGTCCGTGGAGGGCAGGCGCGGCATGCCGAGACCCCGTCCACCGTTCCCCTCTGTGGCCGGCCTTTTCCAGAAACCGACCATCGTCAACAACGTGGAGACCATGGCAAACGTTTCCCATATCATGCGGGAAGGCGCAGAATCGTTCTCCGCCATGGGAACGGCGACCTCCAAAGGAACGAAAGTCTTTGCCCTCACCGGCAAGGTCGTGAACACCGGCCTCGTGGAGGTGCCCATGGGCATCACACTGCGGGAAATCGTGTTCGACATCGGCGGCGGCATTCCCGACGGGCGGGAGTTCAAGGCGGTGCAGATCGGCGGACCGTCGGGAGGGTGCATCCCTGCCCAGCACCTGGATACGCAGATCGACTACGAGTCGCTGAAAACCCTGGGAACGATCATGGGGTCGGGCGGGCTCGTGGTCATGGATGAGGATACCTGCATGGTCGACATGGCCCGATATTTCCTCAGCTTCATTACTGCGGAGTCGTGCGGCAAGTGCATACCCTGCCGGGAGGGAACCCAGAGACTCTACGAAGTCCTTGATTCAATCGTTTCACCCTACTCCAAGATGAGCGGGGAAGAAGAGAACCTCCTGCGCTTCAACCGGATCCTCAACATGGAGGGCCTCGCGCAGGTGATCAAGGACACCTCGCTGTGCGGTCTCGGCCAGTCGGCGCCGAATCCTGTGCTCTCGACGCTGCGGTTCTTCAAGGGTGAGTACGACGCGCATGTCTACGACAGGAAGTGCCCCGCGCACCAGTGCAAGGGCCTTCTGACGTTCACGATCGACACCAATACCTGCACCGGCTGCACCCTGTGCGCGAAGAAGTGCCCCAGCGGGGCCATCGTCGGGGAGAAGAAGAAGGCTCACTACATCGTGGATGAGAAGTGCATCCGCTGCGGCACCTGCCGGGATGTCTGCCGTTTCGAGTCGGTCCTGGTGAATTGAGGAAAGGCGCATCATGATCAATCTGACCATCAACACCAGGAAGATAGCGGCTCAACCCGGCAGCTCGATTCTCGACGCCGCGCAGGCGGCCGGTGAGAAGATCCCGACCCTGTGCCACATCAAGGAGTTGTTTCCCAGCGGCGCCTGCCGGATGTGCGTGGTGGAGGTCAAGGGCAGACCGAACCTCACGCCCTCCTGCGCGTTCCCGGCGGAGGAGGGGATGGAGATCCAGACGCGGAGCCCGCGGGTGATCACCGCGCGCCGGACGATCATCGAGCTGCTGCTGGCAAGCCACCCCTTCGACTGCCTCACCTGCCCCAAGAACGGCTACTGCGAGCTGCAGTCCCTTGCCTCCGAGTACGGTATCGACAGGGTGCCTTTCAAGGGCAGGACGCGCCATCACTACACCGACTTCTCGTCTCCTGCCATTATCCGGGAGCCCGACAAGTGCATTCTCTGCGGCAGGTGCGTCCGCATCTGCGAGGAGATCCAGGGTGTGGCCGCCATCGATTTCACTCACCGGGGCTTCGACACGATGGTCCTGCCTCCCTTCGAGATGGACCTCTCGGAGACCGCCTGCGTCAACTGCGGCCAGTGCACCCTGGCATGCCCGACGGGCGCGCTGCACGAGGTGCGAGCCGTCGAAAAAGTCATGATGACCATGCAGGAGGGAAAGAAGTACATCGTTGCTCAGGTGGCGCCCGCCATCAGGGTGTCCCTGGGAGACTTCTTCGGCCTGCCCCCGGGGACCAACGTCACGGGAAAAGTGGCCGCGGCGCTGCGGCGGATGGGGTTCCGCCAGGTCTTCGACACGGATTTCGCGGCGGACCTGACCATCATGGAGGAAGGCACAGAGCTGGTGAACAAGATCAGAAAGGGAGAGACGCTCCCCATGTTCACCTCGTGCTGCCCGGCGTGGATCACGTACGCCGAGCACTATTACCCCGATCTGCTCCCCCGGATCTCCAGCTGCAAGAGCCCCCAGGAGATGATGGGAGCGACTATCAAGAGCTATCTGGCGCAGAAGCAGAACATCGACCCCAGGGACATCTTCGTGGTGTCCGTCATGCCATGCACGGCAAAGAAGTTCGAAGCCTCCCGTCCTGAGCTCTCCTCGGCCCAGGGCGTGGCTGACGTGGATGCCGTGCTCACGACGCGCCAGTTCCACCGCATGATGCAGATCTACGGCATCGAGTTCGCGAGCCTTCCCGACCAGGAGTACGACCGGCCTTTCGGGGCGCCGACAGGCTCGGGAGACATCTTTGCCGCCTCCGGAGGCGTCATGGAGTCGGCCCTGCGCACCGCGTATCATCTGCTCACCGGAAAGGACCTCACGAACGTGGACTTCGAGGACGTGCGTGGCATGGAGGGGGTGAAGGAAGCACGGGTGACAGTCAGTGAGCGGACCCTGAAAATCGCCATCGCCAACCGGCTGTCCAACGCGCGGATGATCGCGGAGAGGGTTCGAGCGGGAGACGCCCCATGGGATTTCATCGAGATCATGGCCTGTCCCGGCGGATGCGCCGGGGGCGGGGGCCAGATGTTCGGTTATGATCCCCAGAGGATTGAGCAGCGGATCAAATCGATCTACGCTCTGGAGAGGAGCCGGACCGTGCGCCTCTCGTACAAGAACCCCGCCATCAAGGCGGTCTACACGGAGTTTTTCGGGGAGCCCGGGTCGCACAAGGCGCACGAGCTCCTGCACACCGCCTACGTGAGTACACGTTCGGCGATTACGCCGTACGCGCCGCGAGGGCTGAACAGGTAAGGCATGGTATCCGTCTATACCGTCGGAGAGATCTGCAAGAAATGTTACTCCTGCGTCCGGTCCTGTCCCACCAAGGCGCTGCAGGTCCGCGGCGGGCAGGCGGAGATCATCGAGGAGTTCTGCATCTCCTGCGGCTGGTGCGTGAACGTCTGCTCCCAGGGAGCAAAGCGTGTCACCTCGTCCCTCGGGGACGTGAGGGCCATTCTCAGAGCTCCGGGTAGCACGTATGCGCTCCTTGCCCCGTCGTTTCCCGCAGCGTTTCTGAACCTTCCTCCCGAGGCGCTGGTCGGCGCGCTGCGGGAGGCCGGCTTCGACGGCGTTTTTGAAGTTGCTTTCGGGGCAGATCTCGTTTCCTATCAGTACTACAAGACCTTCAGCGATCTCGTCGAGCGGGAGTCCGACAGCTTCCTCATCACGACGCCGTGCCCGGCCGTCGTGCAGTACGTGGAGAAAATGCTGCCCGAGCTGACGCCTCATCTGGCGGCAATCGTGTCTCCCATGGAAGCAACGGCGCGTGTGGTCAAGCGGAAGATCGATCCCCAGGGGAAGGTCGTCTTCATCGGCCCCTGCGTGGCCAAGAAGGTGGAAGCCTGGCGATCGGGAGAAGTGGACGCCGTGCTTACGTTCTCCGAGCTCGTGGACCTGTTCGCGGAGTCCCTCATCGATCCCAGAACGGCGACGCCTGAGAAGTTTCTTCCCCCGCAGGCAAACCTGGGGCGGATCTACCCGGTCACGGGCGGGCTGCTCAAGGCGGCGGCCATCGATGACGACCTGCTGGAAAGCCCCGTCTACGTGGTGGAAGGCCAGGACCGGGTCATGGAAATGCTGCGGGTGCTCTCCAACCGTGTGAAGAACGGGGAAAAGACAGCGTACCGCCTCTTCGACCTGCTGTTCTGCGAGGGGTGCATCGGCGGCCCGGTGATGGTGAACGATCTGACCTTCTATGAAAGGAAGAAATACGTCGTGCAGTACCTCGCCGACAGGCCCTGCACCCGGGACATCGAGGAATGGGCGCAGCAGCACGCGGACTACCTCGACATCGACCTGTCCCGGACCTTTCAACCGGTCGTCCGGGAGGAGTTGCCAGCCCCCGAGGAGGAGATTCGCAGGATTCTCGCGCTGACGGGGAAGAACAGCCCCGCCGACGAGCTGAACTGCGGAGCATGCGGTTACGCTTCCTGCCGGAAGAAGGCGGAAGCTGTGTACCGAGGCAAGGCGGAAGTGGAGATGTGTCTGCCATATCTCATCTCCCGCATCGAGAAGGCGATGAAGGATCTGACCGAGAATCAGGCCCGGCTGATCCAGGCGGAAAAACTGGCATCCATGGGACAGATGGCAGCGGGCATTGCCCACGAGATCAACAACCCCCTGGGAGTCGTCCTGATGTACTCGTACCTGCTCAGGGACGAGCTTGCCGATTCATCGAAGAGCCGCGAGGACGTGGACCGCATCATCGCCGAGGCCGAGCGTACGCGCACCATTGTCCGCGGCATCCTGAACTTCGCCCGGGAGGAGAAAGTCGAGCGTGCCGCCACCGACATCAACGCCCTGGTCAGGAGCGCGGCGAGCGAAATCCTGGGAACTTCACGAAACGGGAAAATCCAGGTAGATTTCGGGCTGGACCAGTCCCTTCCCCCGCAGTGGGTCGATGGCGGACAGCTGCGCCAGGTCTTCGATAATCTGCTGAAAAACGCGGTGGAGGCCATGCCCGGCGGAGGGCGCATCACGGTCGGCACGCAGGACGAGGCTCGAGAGTTCGTGGTCACCGTTTCGGACACCGGCCCCGGCATTCCGGAGGAGAATCTGCCGAAGCTGTTCTCCCCCTTCTTTACGACGAAAAAGGTCGGCAAGGGCACGGGTCTCGGCCTGTCGGTCTGCTATGGAATTGTGAAGATGCACGGCGGAACCATCCAGGCGGCGAACAATGCGACCGGAGGGGCCACGTTCACTGTGCGCATCAGGCATCATCCCGAGCCAGGGATCGCGGGGGCGAACGAGGCCAGGGAGGGCCGGAAGTGAGCCCAGGACCGGCGGGCGGCTTTCTGAAGGAGGATGCATGTGGCGCGAATACTGATCGTTGATGACGACACCGACCTCATCGAGGGGCAGAAAGCGTTTCTCGAGAAGAGAGGCTATCACGTCGAGACCGCCCTGGCCATCGAGGAAGGCCTGGAAAAGGCCAGGACGACGGCGCCGGACATCATCATCGCTGACCTGATGATGGAGCATTACGATTCGGGCTTCGTGTTCTGCAAGAAAGTGCGCGAGCTGCCCGGCCTCGGCACCGTGCCCATCATCATGCAGACCGCCGCACCCCGCAAAGTCGGATTCACCTTCGAGACCGGGGCCGCCCCGGGGCGGGAGTGGATGAAAGTGGACGAGGTGCTCACCAAGCCGGTGCCCCTGGAGCACCTGCTTGGCAAGATCGAGCAGTACCTCTCCAGCAGGAAGACCAATGCCTGAGACAAGGCCCGCCGCGCCCCCCCAGGTTTCTCCCATCGATGATCCGGCTGGCCGTGACCGGGAGGTCCTCCGAATCCTTGTCATCGACGATGAAGAAGGCATGAGGGAAGGAATGCGGCGGGTGCTGGAACGCCGCGGGTTCTCCGTGCGGACCGCCCGGGACGGTGAAACCGCCCTGCGCCTGCTGGAGGACGCCCCCGCAGATGTCGCGCTTGTGGATCTGAAAATGCCCGGGATCGACGGTTTCAAGGTCACCGAGAGCATCACCCGCAGGTTTGCCGGGCGCACCGTGGTCGTCATCGTGTCCGCGCTGGCCACCGTGGAAGCCGCCGTGGAGGTGACACAGCACGGGGCTTTCGATTTCCTGGTCAAGCCCTTCACTCCGGAAGACCTGGTCCAGGTGGTCAACCGCGCGGCACAGCAGTGGCGGCTGATCAGGGAGCGCGAGCGATATCTCTCCGAGCTCGCCTCCGAGCGCAACCTGTCCCACCAGATGATCGCCTCCATGCACGAAGGGGTGGTCGTCCTGAATATCCGTCGAGAGCCCGTGCTGATGAATCCCCGGGCAGAGCATTTCCTGGGCACGCATTTTCGCGACGGGGTCACCCTGGCTGATATTTTCCCCGACCTCGAGATCCAGACCGCGATCGAGGCTGTGGTGGAGGCGGCGGCGGGCAAATCCGAGACGCGCGTCCTGCAGCGCTCGATCGGAGATGCCGAGGCCGGAGGATCGCACGGATCCTCGAGCACGGGAGCGTGGGAGGGCATGCTGTCCGTGAGCATATCCCCGCTGATGCTCGACGGCGAGCGCGGCGGGGCCATCGTGATTCTCACCGACGTGACGGAAAGCTGGAAGGCTGAGCAGGACAAGAACCGCTTCGTCTCCATGGTGGCGCACGAGCTGAAAAGCCCCCTGTCGGCCATTCTCAATTACATCAACGTGATTCTCACCGGCATGTTCGACGACAACCCGGCAAAGATCAAGGAGATGCTGGAGCGGTGCAAGGTGCGTGGCGAGGCGCTCCTGGACCTCGTGCGGGACCTCCTGTACATCAACAGCCGGGACGTGGGAAAAGTCGAGAGGTCGATCGAAGAGCTCGATCTGAAGGCCGTGATCGCCTCGCAGCTTGAGTTCTTCAAGGTGCAGACGGAAAAACGCAGGATCGTTGCCGTCCTGGACGCGCCTCTCCCGCGGTATCCCGTCAGGGCGGACCGTGGCGATATGGACAGGGTCTTCATGAACCTGATCTCAAACGGCATCAAGTACAACAGGGAGCGGGGAAGTCTCACCGTGCGCATCACCGACGCGGGGGATGCCTGGGAAATCGCGGTGAGCGACACCGGGATCGGCATGTCCGAGGCGGAGCTCTCCTGCATCTTCCACGAGTTCTACCGGGTGAAGGGCCCGAAGACTTCCGGCATCGCCGGGACAGGGCTCGGCCTGGCAACAGTCAAACGCGTGCTGGGCGAGTACAACGGGAGAATCACGGTACACTCGAAGCCGGACGCCGGCTCCACTTTCACGGTCCTTTTCCCCAAGGGCTGAGCGGGGGGAAGGGATGGCACAGACTCCGCCGCGCCGCGGCGCAACGGGAGCTCTTTCTCTCTCGCTTATCGGGTTTTTCGCGATCTTCTCAACGACAATATCCAAGAGCCCCGTGCTGCCTCTTTTCGTGAAGTCGCTCAACGGCAGCGACGCGGTGATCGGGCTCATTTCGGCGATCTCCCCGCTCGCAGGGATCCTCTTCAGTTTCCCCGTCGGCCTCCTGGCCGATCGCCTCGGAAGGAAGAGGCTCCTGGTCGCCGCCTCCCTGGTCTTCGTGCTGGCGCCCCCGTTGTATCTCGTCGTCCACAATGCCTTCTGGCTGATCCCCATACGGTTTTTCCACGGCATCGGGACGGCCATCCTGGGTCCGGTGGCATCCGCAATGATCCTGAGCGCGTATCCCGATCGCAAGGGAGAGAAGCTCGGGCTGTACTCTTCCGCGACGCTTGTCGGCAGGACTCTCGCGCCTCTTCTGGGCGGCGCGATCATCTCGCTCTTCAACTATCGCTCCGTGTACGGCGCGGCATTTCTCCTGTCCGTTCCTGTTCTTGTGCTTTCCCTTGCGCTCAGGCCGGACAACGGAGACCCGGCGGCGGTCAGAAAGGTGGGGTTGGCCGACTTCTGGAAGAGCCTCGGCGAGTTCATGAAAAATCGCCGGCTTTTGGGGACGTCGCTGGTCGAGATGGCCACGTTCTTCTGCTACGGCGTCATGGAGACGTACCTCCCGATCTACCTTTCGGGCCAGGGAGTCCCCGCGTACCAGATCGGCCTGGTATTCTCTCTTCAAGTGGTTTCGATTGCCCTGACCAAGCCCCTGTTCGGATTCCTCGCGGACAGGGTGGACCGGCGCGTGCAGATTCTGTTCGGGATCGTACTCACAGCGGCGTTCATCGCGCTCATTCCCCTTTTCCATGGCGCCCTTGCCGTGGGCCTCGTTGCGGTGCTCTTCGGGTTGGCGATGTCGGTTTCCACGGTTGCGACGAGCACGTACGTGGCGGAGGTGGCCCGGGAGGAAAGCCTGGGTGCGTCACTGGGAGCGCTCAGCGCGATCATGGATATCGGGCAATCATCAGGCCCCTTTATTGCAGGGGTGATCATCACAGCAACGGCGATCGGCGCCGGTTTTGTTGCCTCTGCCGGAGTCAGCGTGCTTTCAGCGCTGGTCTTCCTGGTTCTGACGTTCCGGACTCCGGTCAGAAAGCAAGTCCCCCGAAAATGACGGCCGCCAGGGGGGAGAAGGCTCCCACGGACAGCGCCAGGTGGACCTGGGCAGCCAGGGCCGCAAGGAAAGCAATTTCCGCCATCTCGATCGAAGCTCCCAGCACATCGCCGGTGCACCCGCCAATGCGCTTCCAGGACAGGCGCCAGAACCCCGCGAGAGCCAGAAGCGCAACCGCTGCGGGAATGGGGAGAAAAGCGGCGACGGCCGCGATCACCACGGCGGCCAGGACGAGCCGGCCAGCCTGGCCGGCGCCAGCGCCACTGCCGCTGATGATTCCGCCGCTGCTTCGCACATAGGGAAGAAGCCGCAGCGCCGGCAGCACGGTGGTCCGTGAGAAGGCGCTGAGCAGCGGCAGAACGAGAAGCACAGTGGACGCGGGAAGCGACATGAAGGCCGCAAAACGGGCCAGCAGGGAAATGCCGATCGCCGCCCCTCCCATCGTGCCGATCCTCGGGTCCCTGAGGATGCGCAGCGTCTCCTGCTTGTCCCGGCTCCCGTAGAAAGCATCCGCGCAATCGGCAAGCCCATCCAGGTGAATGGCTCCCGTGAGCGCCAGCGAGCCCGCAACGAGGACGACGGCAGCAAGCTCGCGGGAGAACACCAGGCCGGCGGCCAGGAAAAGCAGTGACAGGAGGCAGCCGATGACGAGGCCCGCCCATGGATACCCGGCGAACATCCTGTTCTCGTTCGCCGCCTTCAGGCGCTCGGGGAAAGGGATCACCGTCAGGAAAGACATGGCGGAGATGAATCCGCGCACATTATCCCTCGCTGACGCCGGCCTCTTCGAAGGTGGCCATCTGGCGGATCACCTTTGCTCCCGCCTCGATGATCGGCATGGCCAGCGCGCACCCTGTTCCTTCGCCCAGCCGCATGCCCAGGTCCAGGATCGGGTCGAGGCCCATGAGGGCGAGCATTGCGGTCTGCGCCTTTTCCACGGAGCGGTGCGACGCGAAGAGGTAATCAGCGATTCTCGGCTCCAGGAGCCAGGCGATGACAGCTCCGGCCGTTGAGATCACGCCATCGATGACCACCGGGACTCTGCTTTCCGCCGCCCCGAGGACCACCCCGGCGATTCCGCCGATCTCGAATCCGCCGACCGCTGCCAGGAGACCAATGGGATCGGAGCGCGCGGGCCGGTTGAGCCTGATGCTGTCCTCGATGACCGTGGTTTTGCGCGCCAGCCCCGTGTCGTCAACGCCGGTCCCACGGCCGACAATCTCAGCGACCGGGGTTTCCGTTGCAACCGACGCAATGGCGGTGGACGGCGTGGTGTTGCCGATTCCCATGTCACCAGTGCCCAGCATGCGGACGCCGTCGCGCGCAAGCCCACGTGCGATTGACGCGCCGCGCTCGATGCACGTGACGGCCTCCTTTCGGCTCATGGCCGCTTCCTTTCGCATGTTGCGCGTGCCGGGAGCAACCCTGGCGTCGACCAGCACCCCTCGTGCCACGAGATCGGAAAGGTCTGCCTTCACGCCCATGTCGACCACTCGGACCTCGATTCCCGCGTGCCTGCTGAGCACGTTGATACCGGCCATGCCCGCCGCGAACCCGCGGACCATCTGCCCTGTCACCTCGGAGGGGTACGCGCTCACCCCTTCCTCCGTGACGCCGTGATCGCCTGCCATGACAACGATCATCTTGCGGCCGAGGTCCATGCGGTCGTACCCCGTGATGCCGGCCACCTTCTCCCCCAGCTCCAGCAGCTTTCCCAGCGCCCGCCGGGGCATGATCAGGTGCTCGACCCGGTCAGCCGCCTTTTTCCTCTCCGTCTCGCTTATCCCCGGGATCCGAATCCCTGTCAGCTCCTGCATGTCGTGTCCTTTCCCGGCTCTCACTTGATGGTGAGCGCAATCCCGCTCACCAGGAAATGCACCTCAGCCGCCGCGCGCGCGAGGATCTGGTTGGCCCGTCCCGCGCAGTCGCAAAACCGCCTGGCCAGCGCGTTGTCCGGCACCACTCCGCTTCCCACTTCGTTGGTGACCACGATCACCGCCCGCGCTGTACCGGCTGACACGTCAGCCAGTTCCTCTGCGCGCGCGGCGGCGGCCGTCTCGTCGAATGCATCGTCAGCCAGGATGAGGTTCGATATCCACAGCGTGACGCAGTCCACGAGAACCGTGCCGGCGCTCGCCAGGGCCGTGCGAAGCGCCGCGGGAACATCACGGGGCTCCTCGACGACCGACCAGCCCTCCGGCCTCGACCTGCGGTGGGCCTCGATCCTGCTTCCCATCTCCTCGTCGAAAGCCTGCGCGGTCGCGAGAAAGACCCGCGGGGGCTCGTAGCGCATTCCTGTCTGGAGCGCGAAGCCGGACTTGCCGCTCCGGCTCCCTCCTGTCACGAGGATCAGCACGGCGTGCCTTTCACCGTCACTTGAACAGCTCGGGGTACGCGGTCCTGGCAAGCCAGACCACCGCATCCGCGATGTACTGGGAGGTGCTGGACCGAAGAGGCTCGGGCATCATGGAGACCCTGCCAGTCTTCACTGCCGTGAGACCTCGCAGCGCCGGGTCATCCAGGACCCGGCGCAGGAACGCCTGCGCGCCCCCTGTTTCCCCATACACCCAGCCCGGCAGGATCAGCATGTCGGGATCGATCGTCAGCAGCTTCTCCGTGGAGACCGGCACCTGGCCCCACTCGTCCGAGCCGAGGTCCGCCGCTGCATTCACCAGCCCTGCGAACCGCACCACGTCATCCCACGAGCTTCCCTTGCCCATGGACGAGCCGAAGGTCGTGTAGTCCAGGACGCGGAGCCGCCGGGCCGGCGGGATTTTTCCGACCTTTCCCTCGACCGCGGCGATCTTTGACCGCATCGCGGCAATGATTCGGACGCCGTTTTGCGTTTCACCGGTGAGGAGCGCGCACCGGGCAATCTTGTCCTCCACGGCGGCGATGCTCGTGGCGCTGGAAATGCGGTACACCGGTACGCCTGCCGCTCGAAGCTGGCCGATGGGCGCCGCGTCGCTCCAGCTCGCGGCGAACACGAGGTCAGGATGAAGCGCAACGATCGGCTCGACGCTCAGGGTCATCGCGCGCGGCACGCGCGAGGCCTCCTGGGCGACGCTGGAGATGCCCCGGTCCGCCGCGAAGGTCGTGAGCGCAAGGATCCGGGACGGGTCGACGAGAGCAAGGAGGATCTCGTCGGTTGGCAGTGTCAGAGAGATGATCCGTACGGGCTTCCAGGGAACAGTGACCACGGATCCCGAATCGTCTTTGACGGACAGCGGATACTCGGCGAAAGAGGCAATCGAAGCCAGGGGGAGCACGACGAGAAGAAGAAAAAGCGAAGCTCGGGAAAACCGGGGGACCAGGCTGCGACCTCCTGCAGTGTCTGCCGCGTGCAGGGTCTCGACAACGGCGTCGAGATCTTCCTTGCGCTCGCCCCAACGTCTCCTGGCTGCCGGGTCAACCTTCCGCTCAGCCTTCCCGGTCGCCGCGGGGCTTCCAGTGGCCTGAGAGAGAGCGGTCGTCACCGGTCACAGTGGCGCGTCCGCGGCGGATTCTCACCGCCTTCCGTTCGGGGCCGTTCGTGACGTTAGCGCCGCGGCGCCGCAGGTGTCAAGGGGAGTGTCCCAGGAACACGTCGCGGTTGATCTTGATCGGATCGATTCTCGAAAGCTTGACCTCAGAGGAATGCACCCAGCCGTCCTTCCCCGAGCGTGCTGTTGCATGGAGCCAGAAACCGGGTTGGCTGCCCAGGCTCTGGCGAGTGTCGCCGCGATCGAACACGTAGAGGGAATCCCCGGCGCGAAGTGTTTCCACGGGCGCGCCGTCGGGCTTCGGATCTGCCCGCAGCCGGGCCGTTGGAGGGGTTACGGTCCCCAGCTGGGGCAACTCGCCGGCAGAATCCTCTTTGTACACGGAACCGTTCCAGAGGAAAAAAGTAACAATGGTCGTACGGAACTCTCCCTGTGCCGCGGCTTCCACGACGTCTGTCGTCACTTTCACGGTGTCCAGAAAGCCGGCGCCGCTGGACGAGAATGGGCGTCGCACCGCTTTGTAGGAGTTGCCCTGGTCGGTCCCATAGCCGGCATTGAAACGGAAGATAGGCCCCCAGGAGCCACCCTTCTCTCTCAGCCATGACTCCCAAAAGAGAGGCGAAGAGCCCAGGAACTGGAGGGACACGATGGTCTCCGCCTGGACGACGACTTCGGGAAGCCCGTCGGAGTTCACGTCTTCGATTGACACGTGCGTCACCCCTGAGGGATGGAAAGAATCCGGGAACACCAGGGCGCTGGTGTCGATGAGGGACACGGCGTCGCCTGTGGCGAGCACCAGCACGTTGTATTCGGACTCCCCGCCGGCAATGCCGATCTTTCGCTCCAGAAAGCCGGCGCTGAGCGCGCCGCTGGTTGCGGTGATGAGGGAAACGGCCGATGAATCGAGCCATGCATCGCGGGCGGCGTCCGGACCCTGCCCACGGACGTGATACAGCCTCTTGTATTCACGGCCCGCAGGCTCCCAGCCGGCAGCGTCGATGACGCTCACGCGCGTGCCGCGGTGCAGGACCGGGCCCGAGGGCTTGCCCTGGGCATTCAGAAGCGGCGCGTCCGATATCAGGAGCCCGTAGAGAACCGCGGCCTTTGCCGAGGGGAATGACAGCCCCAGGGATCTCCAGGTCGTGACAACAGGCTCCGAGTCGCTTCTCATGTACACTCTGTCGCGGGATGGAACCGCGTCGATGCTTGCGATCTGTCCCTGGGTGCCCGGACGCGAGCATGACAGAATGAGAAGGGCGCAGGAAACAGAGAGAAACCGTTTCATCCCCTCACCTCGTTCAAGCATGAGACACTGCCGCTCCGCCGTCAAGCAGCGCCGTGCCTTGAAGTGCGCCCATGATTTCTGTACTTTGTGATCTGAGCCATGGAGAGCCTCTCTTCCGCGCTGGAGTGGATCGGACTTCTTCTCGGCACCGCCATCGTAGGTCTCGCGTGCGGGTTCCTCGTCGTGCGGCGGCGGATTCTCCGGCACGTCCGATCGGAGCTGGGGCGGGAGGCGATGCTCCTTGCCACCGGCGCCCGGGTTGGAACCGGGAACGGCAACGGAAGCGCGCAGGCGAGCAGGCTCGGCGTCCTGATGCTCCTGTCCACGGGGCTGTATTTTCATTCGTGGGTGGGGAACAGGGAGCTGTTCGTGCCGGGGGCCTCCATATCCTGGATCGGTGTATCGGAGCCCCGGGGAGGCTCCCGGTCGGAGAGGCATCGGATCGTGGTGCGGTTCCTGAACACGGCGGGCAAAGAGGACGGCATCTCCATCCGGCTCCTGTATCCCGAGCAGTGGGTCGATGCGATCAAGACCCACCTCATCACGCGAGCAGTCTGAAGCAGAGCGCGCTTCGCGCGCTCCGGGCAGGGGGAGGTTTCATGGCGGGCAGCACGTTCGGTCGCCTGCTTTCTGTCACCACGTTCGGCGAAAGTCACGGGCCGGCAATCGGAGTCATCGTTGATGGCGTGCCCGCGGGGATGGCACTTGCTGCGGAAGACATCCAGCGGGAGCTGAACAGGCGCCGGCCCGGCCAGAGCGCCATCACGACTCCCCGGTCTGAAAAAGACCGGGTGGAGATTCTGTCCGGGGTGTTCGAGGGACTCACGATGGGGACGCCCATCTCGCTGCTCATCAGAAACGAGGAAAAGAAGAGCGCCGACTACGAGCCGTTGAAGGACGTATTCCGTCCGGGGCATGCCGACTACACCTATCAGGCCAAGTTCGGGGTGCGGGATTGGCGTGGCGGCGGGCGCTCCTCGGGTCGGGAAACCGCTGCACGGGTCGCCGCGGGAGCAGTTGCGAAAAAGCTGCTGGCCCTGAGAGGAGTCTCGATTCTGGGCTACAGTCTGGAGATCGCCGGGATACGGGCGGCGCGGGTCGACCCGGCGGAGATCGAGCGTAACCCCGCGCGGGCGCCGGACGCCGAGGCTGCCGCGCTCATGGTGACTGCAATCGAGGAGGCTCGAGCTGCCGGGGACTCCGTGGGGGGAATCGCCGAGGTCGTGGCTTCCGGCTGCCCCGCTGGCCTGGGAGATCCGGTTTTCGACAAACTCGAGGCGCTTCTTGCCCATGCCATCATGTCCGTTGGGGCCGTGCGTGGTGTCGAGGTCGGAGCCGGCTTCGCGGTCTCCGGCATGCGCGGGTCGGCGTACAACGACGTGCAGTACGTCGAGGAAGGGCGCATGCGCACTCGAACGAACAACGCCGGCGGCATTGCCGGCGGAATCTCCACGGGCGGCGATATCGTTGTGCGCGCGGCAATCCGTCCCCCGGCTTCCATTTCACTGCCCCAGACAGCGGTCGACGCGAGCGGCTCAACGACCACGATCCAGATCGGGGGCCGCCATGACCCTTGCATCGTCCCCCGGGCCATACCCGTCCTGGAGGCCATGGTGGCGCTGGTCCTTGCAGACAGCCTCCTGGTGCAAGAGGCATATGTCAGGAACGGCGTAAGGCCCGTAAGGCCCTGATCGCGTTGACAGCAGCCGCCATCCGGTATTCACTGCCGGCATGGCGATGAAGCTCACGCGCTACATCCGTCCCGACTGTTTCATCCACGACCTCTCGGAAAAGACCCGCGAGGACGCGCTCCACAGGATGGTTCACGAGGCCGCCGGCAGGGGGTTGATCAGAAACGAGGCCGCCGTGTTCGCGCGGCTCATGGAGCGGGAAAGTATACAGACCACCGCCGTGGGAAACGGAATCGCCATCCCTCATTGCTTCACGGACGAGATCTCCGATCTGGTCATCATCGTCGCGCGGGCCCCGGGGGGGTTGGAGTTCGACTCCTTCGATGGGAGACCGACCCGCGTCGTCTTTCTCCTCATGGGCAACCGGCAGGAGCACAGCTTGCACCTCAAGGCTCTGGCGCGGATTGCCCGGTTGATCAAGAGCACGGAGTTCATCGACAAGATCGTCTCTTCGGAGTCTGTTCAGGACATGGTCAGAGCGTTCGACGAGGAGGAGGCGAAGATCTGATGAAGCTGCTCGTCATCGTCCTCAACGCCACGGAGATGCTGGAAGAAGCCCTCGAGGGGTTGATCGAGACCGGGGTGAGCGGAGCAACGGTTGTCGACTCGGTCGGAATGGGCCACATCATCGAGGATGTGCCACTGTTCGCAGGGATGCGCAGCCTTTTCCGCTCCGCCAAACCGCGCAACAACATCATCTTCTCCGTCATCCGGGACGCGCAGGCCGGTGAATGCATGGAGGTGCTCGAGAAAATCCTGGACTGCCAGCACGACAAGGGGAAGGGGATTGCTTTTGTCCTGCCGATCGACTCCGTTATCGGGGTCGGCGGCAAGCCCTGAATCGCCGGCGCGCTACCAGCGAATCAGGTTCCCGCCGTAGGTGAGGCCGGCCCCGAAGCCGAAGGTGACCAGAAGGTCGCCCTCCTTCAGGAGGCCCTTTTGCTGCATCTCGGACAGGGCAATAGGGATGGATGCGGCCGACGTGTTGGCGTATTCCTCGATGTTCACGAAGAACTTGTCCAGCGGGATCTTGGACCTCTTCGCCGCCGCCTCGATGATGCGAACGTTCGCCTGGTGCGGCACGATCCAGGCCACGTCCTCCAGGCAAACCTCGTTTTTTTCCATGAGGTCGACTATGCCCTCGGAAACCACCTTGACGGCGAAGTTGTAGACCTGGCGGCCATCCATGTGCAGGTACGATGCGGCCGGATCGAATGCTTCGTCCGTAATGGACAGCCGCGAGCCGCCTGCCGGCCGGTCCAGGAGCTGGGCCCCGGAGCCGTCCGCTCGAAGGACCGAGGAAAGAATTCCGCGGCTGCCGTCCCCGTTTTCCGCGGAGACGAACGCGGCTCCCGCGCCATCGCCAAAAAGCACGGCTGTATTTCGGTCTTTCCAATCGACGATCCTGCTCAGGATTTCCACCCCGACGACCAGGACTTTTTTCGCGCTCCCGGCAACCACGAAGTTCCGGGCCGTTTCCAGCCCGTAGATGAAGCCCGTGCACCCTGCTCCGATGTCCATGGCCGCCGCCGAGGCCGCCCCGAGCTTGTCCTGTATGATGCAGGACACGGTTGGAAAGCCGACATAGTCGCCGGTAACAGTGGCCACAAGGACCAGATCAACCTCGCTGGCAGCAACCCCGGCTTTCTTGAGCACTTTCTGGCAGGCCTCGAAAGCCAGGTCGGATGCTGCAACCGAAGGTCCCGCTATGTGCCGGGAGCCGATTCCGGTGTGCGACCGGATCCATTCATCCGAGGTGTCGAGTGTCGTTGCCAGCTCATCATTGGTGATTCTTCGTTCGGGAACGGCAAAGTCTACAGCTTGAATGACTGCTCGCATTATTACATGGGCTCCGCCAAATAGTAATCGTATTCGAGAAATCGGGTCAATAGCTGAAATTTTGCAAAAAATCAAAGTCGTACGATAACGATTACTGATTTCTATCTACTGCAAGCAATTAAACGATCGGCGAGGGCTTATATTGACCATGTACCCCCTCCGTGGTATTTTTGCCGCTACATGAAGTACTGCTTTCTCTTCCCCGGCCAGGGCAGCCAATATCCAGGCATGGCAAAGGATCTCTGGGAAAAGCTGCCCGCAGTGAGGGATCTTTTTGCCAAGGCAGCCGATGCATCGGGTACCGATGCTCAAAAATTGTTATTTGATTCCACTGCGGAAGAGCTCAAGGCAACCGACAAGACGCAGATCGCAATCACCATCGCCAATCTCGCTGCCAGCGCGGCCTTGAAGGCGGCTGGCATTGCGCCTCGCGGCTGCGCCGGGTTCAGCCTGGGTGAATACGCAGCCCTCTGCGAGGCGGGAGTCGTCAGCCTTCACGATGTATTTCCAATCGTGAAATTGAGGGGTATGCTCATGGAGAAGGCCGCCCGGTCCCTTGACGCGGACTCGGGGGCGCCAGGAATGGCGGCGGTGCTGGGCCTTCCGACGGACAAGGTGGCTTCAGCCATGGAGTCTCTGGCGGGAGCAGGGGTTTTCCTGGCCAACCAGAACAGTCCCACCCAGGTCGTCGTTTCCGGCACCGCAACGGGGCTTGCAAAGGCCGAAAAAGTCTTCAAAGAGACTGGTGCAAAGCGATTCGTACGGCTTTCCGTCTCGGGTCCTTTCCATTCGCCGCTCCTGAGCGACGCGCGACGAGCTTTTGACGAAGCGCTCGCGGGATATACGTTCGCTGACCCCAAGGTCCCGGTGTATTCCAACGTGACAGGGGCGGCAATCAGGAGCGGAGAAGAAGCCCGCCGATTGTGCGGCGAGCAGGTCATGTCGCCCGTGCGGTGGGTGTCGGTGGAGCAGAGTCTTTTCGCCGATGGATTTGACAGGTTCTTCGAGACGGGCCCGGGGACCGTTCTCACGGGATTGATGAAGGCGCTCTCGCCGCAGGCGGTCTGCCTTCCGGCAGGCACCGCCGATGCCATTGAAAAAGCAGCAAGGGCTGGCTGATGATCCTCGAGGGGAAGAAGGCCATCGTCACGGGGGGCTCGCGCGGGATCGGAAACGCTATCGTGCGTGAGTTCCTCCGCGAAGGAGCCACCGTGTACTCGGTGTCCCGAACGCAGCCCGAGAACGCGGCGCAGCTGGAGGCGGAAGCTCGTAACGGGAGCCGCTTCTGCTGGCGGCAGGCTGACGTGACTCGCGAGGAGGAGATCACGGAAGTCGCGGAGAAGATCGTGGCTGAGGCCGGCAGCATCGAGGTCCTGATCAACAATGCCGGCATCACGCGAGACGGCCTGATCTTCCGCATGCGCACCGCTGACTGGGAAGATGTCCTGAGAGCAAACCTGACCTCTGCTTTCCATGCTTCGCGCATCATCGCCCGGTTCATGATCAGGCAGAGAGCGGGCTCCATCGTGAACATCTCCTCCGTGGCCGGAATCATGGGCAACGCCGGCCAGACCAATTATTCCGCCTCGAAAGCGGGGCTCATCGGTTTCTCCAAGAGCCTGGCACGTGAGGTCGCCTCTCGCGGGGTCCGGGTCAACGCCATTGCGCCGGGTGTCATCGAAACCGGCATGTCGAAAGCGATTCCCGAGAAGGCGCGGGAGACGCTCCTTGCCCAGATCCCGCTCGGGAGAGTCGGGGCTCCGGAGGAGGTGGCTTCGCTTGCCGCCTTCCTGGCTTCTGACAGGGCAGCGTACATCACGGGGCAGGTGTTCCCCGTTGATGGCGGCCTGTCCATGTGATACGAGGTAGCTATGGATAGAAGAGTCGTGGTAACCGGGATGGGGACAGTGAATCCCCTCGGCAACAACGTGAATGATTTCTGGAAGGCAATCACGGCAGGGGAAAACGGAATCGGAAAGCTCACGCGCTTCGAATCCAACGGGTACAGCTCGAAGGTCGCCGGCGAGGTGAAGGACTTCGTTCCCGAAAAGATCCTGGAGGCCAAGGAAGCTCGCCGCATGGACCGCTTCACGCAGTTTGCCATGGTCGCGGCCATTGAAGCCATGAGCGATGCAAACTTCGCGGCCGGAGACACCGATCCCGAGCGGTTTGGAATCATCCTCGGGAATGGAATCGGGGGGATCGAGACTCTCGAGTCCCAGTGCCGCCGCATTTTCGAGAAGGGACCAAAGTCCGTTCATCCGCTGCTAGTGCCCATGATGATCGCCAACGAGGCGCCGGGCAACGTCGCGATCCGGCTGAAAGCATTCGGCCCGTGCCGGTGCGTGGTCACCGCGTGCGCCTCCTCCAATGATGCCCTGGGAGACGCCTGGCGGCTGATCCGGGAGGGCGACGCGGATATCATGCTGGCAGGGGGCACCGAAGCGCCGCTGACGGGGCTCGGGTTCTCGGGATTCTGTCAACTCCAGGCGGTCAGCACGCGCAATGACGAGCCCGAGAAGGCAAGCCGCCCGTTCGACAAGGATCGCGACGGCTTCGTCATGGCGGAAGGAGCCGGGATCCTCGTGCTGGAAGAGCTGGAGCACGCGAAAAAGCGGGGCGCCCGGATTTTCGCCGAAATGGTTGGCTACGGGGCTACCTGCGACGCAAATCATCTCACCGCGCCGCATCCCCAGGGCCGCGGGGCCATCAAGGCGATGGAGATCGCTCTCCAGTCGGCCGGGCTCGTCCCTCAGGACATCGACTACATCAACGCCCACGGCACCTCGACGCCGATCAATGATCCCATCGAGACGCGCGCCATCAAGGCAGTGTTCCGCGAGCACGCGAAAAAGGTGAAGGTGTCATCCACCAAGTCCATGACGGGTCACCTGCTGGGCGCCGCCGGGGGCATCGAGGCCATCGTGACCGTGAAGTCGATCCTCGACCAGTTCTTTCCGCCGACGCGCAACCTCGACACCCCGGACCCTGAGTGCGACCTGGACTACGTGCCGCACAAGGGGTACCAGGGGCGCATCCGCGCCGCGATGTCCAACGCCCTCGGCTTCGGCGGCCACAACGCAATCGTGCTGTTCAAGGAGTTCGCCGGATAGGCCGCCCCGGGTCAGTTTGCGCTCTCTGCTGAACGCGCCAGGGCGCCGAGAGCCAGGGAATACAGCTTGTTTCGCGCCGAATCGCTTCGGGAAGCCAGGACGATAGGACATCGGGCCCCCATCACGATCCCCGCCTCTTCAGCTTTTGCAAAGAAGATCAGGGCTTTGTAGAGGATATTTGCCGCCTCGATGTTCGGTGCGACAAGGATGTCTGCCCGGCCGGCCAGCTCGCTGGTAATGCCCTTGTGTCGGGCAGCTTCGACGCTCACCGCGTTGTCCAGCGCCAGCGGACCTTCGACGCGCGCCCCGCGAATGGCACCGCGCTCCGCCATCTTGGAAACACTGGCCGCGTCCACGGTCGCCTGCATCTCGGGATTCACGGTCTCGATGGCGCACAGCATGGCGACGATGGGCTGGGGCACGCCGAGTCGGTGCGCCACGTCGACGGCATTCTGCACAATGTCGAGCTTCTGGTGGAAGTCAGGCGCGATCGTGATCGCGGCGTCCGTGACGAAGAACAGCCGATCGGATTCCGGGAAGCGGAAAACTCCCACGTGAGAAAGTGTGCGGCCGGTGGTCAGTCCGCTTGTCCTGCCGAGGACGGCGCGCAGGAGATCCGCGCTTTGCAGCATTCCCTTTACGAGGATGTCGCCCTCACCGCCAGCCACCAGGCGGACCGCCTCCGACGCCGCTTCTGTCGGCGAATGCGCCTCCGCAATCCGCCAGCCGTTCAGGGATATGTCCCGCTCACGGGCTGCCCGGCGAATCTCTTCCGGCCGGCCGACAAGGATGGGGCGCGCAAATCCTCCCCTGTCCGCCTGCGCGAGCGCCTCGAGGACCGTCGGATCCCCCGCCTGCGCGACGACAAACCGCGCGGGGCCGGCCTCTCGCGCTTTCTCCATCATTTCTGCGAAGGTCCTCATGGTTGTCCCCAGTATATCACGGTCCCGGCGGGACAGGCAGCGCAGGGTGCCTCTCGTGCCTCTGGGTGACGCTTCTGGTTTGAGCTGCTTCGCGAATGACCTCGGCCAGGGTGAACCGTTCCCCCGCGGGCAGGGCTGAAACATCTATCTGCGTGAGGCAAGGGGGGACGCGCCCCCCCTTCACCGCGATCAGGTCCACGCCGACAGAATGATCCCCATCACGAGCAGGGACAGAAGCCAGTACCCGTTGTTGATAGCCCACAGCCCCCACGATCTTTTCTCATAGATCACCACGCCCAGCGTGACGGGGGCAATGAAGCCGATCCAGCTGGCGAACCCGGTTGCCAGCCCGCCGCCGATACCGGCGGTCTTCATGTACCCGGCAGCGTAGATGATGGCGTGGTCCAGGACATAGCTGGTGAGCAGGGCCCCGATCAATGCGAGAACGACACTGAGAACGCTGATTCTCATTTCGGAGACTCCGGACAACTTCAACCAGGGTTTCTGGAAGAGCGCCGAGTACCAGATCGCGCCAATGACATAGTTCGCAAGAGCTGCAACGACAACGGCCAGATAGTTGATCGGAATGTTCAAGAAGCGCCTCCTGAGAGTCAAAACTTACTCAGCCCGTCGTCTCCGGTCTACCGCAGTTCGAACAATTGTCCGTGACAAGAGCCCGTACAAGACAGGCCTTGGCGCCGGGATCGTTGCGGGGGGCAGGAAGTCGGGCCGGATCGGATTTCATTTTCATGTCGCGCCGAGGGAGACCATGATCGCCGGCGGCCTATGGGAACCAACTCCCGAGCAGCTCTCAAGGTTCCGCCAGGCCATCAGCCGTGATGCGGGCAGCTTCAGGAAAATCATCGACAGTGCCCTGTTCAAGCGTCACTTCGGGCAGGTGACCGGGGACAAGCTGAAAACTGTTCCCCAGGGATACCCTGCCGACCATCCCGAGATCGAGCTTCTCCGCTACAAGCAGGTATGCGTGATGGAAAAGTTCGACGACGACAGCGTCGTCTCTCCGAAGTTTGAGGCGCTGGCGCTCGAGAGCTTGAAATCAATGAAGCCTTTCATCGATTACCTCAATCGAGTCGTGGTGGCATAGGGCAGAAGCGGCCGGCCCGGCACCGCGGAACTACGGCACACGCACGCTATCGGTCGAGGATCTCTCGAACCCGTGAGATCAGGGTCTGCACGGTGAAAGGTTTTGCCACGAGCTCCATTTCCTCGTCTCTCACGACGTGTGTGCCGATCACTTCTCTGGGGTATCCCGACATGAACAG
>DATKLB010000292.1:0-9407 GCA_035542615.1 Spirochaetia bacterium
AGGGCGGCAACGTGGTTGGCATCGCTGCTGACCTCGCCTATATGCTGGGCTACACGAAGGCCGTCCTCGGCGCGTACGGCGTTCTGGGCAAAGCGGCTCCCGCGTTCGTCATCGTGCCGGCCATCAAGGTGACGAAGAAGAACGTGGTCGAGGGGTGGCGCGAATCCCTGCACAAGGATCCTCCCCAGGAGATCATGAACGCCCTGAAGTAGCGTATGAAGCGTCGGGGGGGCCCGGGCCTCCCGACGCTTCCAGCCGGGGAGAGCGTGCCCCTTCCCCGGCACGCGTTTCCGGGCGCCGTCGAGGAGCAGGCATGGATCCCTACGTGCTGGAAGCTAGAAACATCTCCAAGTCGTTCAATGGGGTCCCGGTTCTCTCGGGCGTGGATTTTCGCCTGGGCCGGGGCGAGGTCCACGCAATCGTCGGACAGAACGGCGCTGGCAAGTCGACGCTGATGAAGATCATCAACGGCGTGTACACGAGAGACGGCGGGGAGATCCTCGTTGAGGGAAAGGCTTGCCGCTACGAATCCGCGCTGGACGCACAGAAGGCTGGAATCGGCATGGTATATCAGGACTTCAGCCTCGTGCCCACCATGACTGTGAGCCAGAACGTGTTCCTGGCAGCCGGGCGCTCCTTGCAGCGCGGCCCCTTCCTGGACGACCGCGCCATGCGCGAGCGGACCATGAGCCTGCTCGCGGACATCGGCGTGGACGTCGAGATCAATCCCAACACGCTCGTCGGAGATCTCAGCGTCGGCTCACGACAGATCGTTGAGATCGCAAAGGCGCGGGCGCTTGACTCCCGGATCCTCATCCTCGACGAGCCCACTGCTTCCCTGTCCAGCGCCGAGATGGCGTCACTATTCGCCGTCATCCAGCGCCTCAAGGCGCGGGGAATCTCGATCGTCTACATCACTCACTACCTGCGTGACATCTTTCGGATCTGTGACTCTGTCACCGTGCTGCGGGACGGGAAAGTGGCTCTCTCCTCGCCCATTTCGGACACCGACATGGGGAACGTCATCAGCGCCATGATCGGAAAGGCTGCGGAGACGGGCGGGACAGCGGCCCTGCGCCCGGTGGACCGCACGGGTCAGCCGCTCCTCGAGGCCTCCCACATGAGCACCCGGCGCATCCGCGATATCTCCTTCTCCCTGTGGCCCGGGGAAGTGCTGGGCCTTGCGGGGCTGCTCGGGTCGGGGCGCACGGAGCTGCTGCGGGCGCTCTACGGCCTGGACCCGCTGACCGCCGGCACCATCCGCATGCGGGGTCGTGTCATGACTCTGCGCTCGACGGCGGACGCCAAGCGCGCGGGGTTCGCGCTGGTGCCGGAGGACAGGCGCAGCCAGGGCCTGATCATGGATTTCTCCATCCGGGAGAACATCGTCCTATCCATCCTGCGGCGCCTGCGTCCTGCCATATTCCTCAACGACGCGAAAGGCCTCGCAACCGCGCGCGCGTACGTCGAAGAGTTCTCCATCAAGGCGGACAGCGTGGAGCAGGCGGTGAAGTTCCTCTCCGGCGGCAATCAGCAGAAAGTGGTCATTGCCAAGAATGCCGCGGACGAGCCCGCCGTGCTCCTCCTGGACGACCCGACGTTCGGGATCGACATCAAGTCCAAACGGGACATCATGAACATCGTGCGGGCGTTCGTGGACCGGGGCAACGCCGCAATCTTCGTCTCTTCGGAGCTGGAGGAGATCGGCTCCTTTTGCGACCGAACCCTCGTCATCCGCCGCGGGGAGGTGACGAGCTCAATCTCGAACCGTGACGCGAGCGTCTCGGAGGAGACGCTCCTTCACCTTGTCCAATAGAAGGGAAGAACAGTGAAAGCCATTGCTGTGACTCGCAGGGGAAGGATCGATTTCCGAAACTACATCATCTACATCAGTTTCGTTGCGATATTCCTGTTCTTCTCCGTCGTCCTGGCGAACAAGGGCTTCCTCACCGGCAGCAACCTCATGAACATCGCGCGTCAGACCGCCATGATCTCCGTCATGGCGGTGGGAATGACGTTCGTTCTGTCCGCCGGGGAGATCGATCTTTCCATCGGGTCCATCGTGGCGCTTTCCTCTCTCACGTCCGCGCTCGCCATCCGCTATGGGGGAATCGCTGCCGGCATCGCCGTCGGCCTGGCCACCGGTTTCGTCATCGGCGCGTTCAACGGCCTCCTCGTATCGCGCGTGGGCGTCCCCTCGTTCCTCGTGACGCTGGGAATCACGAGCGTCATCACCGGCCTCGCGCGGTGGGTCACCGAGCTGCAGTCCGTCCCAATCACGAACGACACGTTCAACTTCATCTTCGGCTCGGGGGACGTCGGGCCCATTTCCGTCCTTTTCATTTGGACCGTCTTCCTTCTCGTCCTTGGCCAGCTCGCTCTGAAAAAGACGCAGTTCGGCCGGTCTGTGCTCGCCACCGGCGGCAACCGGGTCTCCGCTCTGTATTCCGGTATCTCCATCCGTTCTGTGAAGTTCTGGGTACTCGTGGCCAACGGAATGCTGGCGGCGTTGGCTGGCATGCTCTACGCGGGGCGCCTGCACGGGGCGCGCTACAGCCTGGGAGAGACAGATCTTCTTACTGTAATAGCAGCGGTGATCATCGGTGGCACGAGCCTCTCGGGGGGAAAGGGGTCCGTCATCGGGGCCGTGGTCGGCTCCCTCATCATGGGCATGATCAACAACGGGCTGATCCTCATGGGGCTCTCGGTGGACCAACAGATGATTTTCCGCGGAGTCATTATCATCATCGCCGTTTCCCTGACAATGAGCGAGAAACAGTGACATGCCGGGAAAGACGGTGCGTGTTCCGCAAGGGTCCGTCGTTTCCCTCTCGCTGAGCTCTCCGCGGCTCGCCCATGCCGAGCGCATCGTCAGGACGTCTCTGCCAGGGTTCCGCATCGCCTCGGGAACCGAAGGGGCTCCTTCTCCGTCGCTTTTCGTTTCGATCGAGGAGACCTCCGCGGACGAGGGCGCCTTCACCATCACAAGCTCTGAAAAAGGAGGGGCTCCTCGGATCTGCATCAATGGAGGCGGAGTTCCCGGTGTCGTGTACGGAGCCAACGAGCTCTTCGCTCGCCATATCGCCCGTGATGAGGCGGGGGGTCTGTCTTTTCAGCCCCTCGCGGTCTCCGAGTCACCCGGGCTGCCCTACCGAATCCTCTGGACGTGGGACCACAGCACGAACTGGTTCCTCGAGCAGACCGGGATCCAGGAGATCGGGGCCCTCAACTACTACATGAAGCCCAGTGGCGGGTTTTTCGAGGACTACCGGCGCCTCGTGGATTTCATGAGCCTTAATCGCATCGGAGCAGTGACGATCTACGGTTTTCTGCGAGACAACCACGGCGGCATTGAAGCGGCGCGGCAGCTCTGCGAGTATGCAACCGAGCGAGGGGTCAGGATCATGCCGGGCGTCGGAATCAACGCCTACGGCGGGATCTACTGGGAAGGGAACAACAGGTTCAACCTCACGACCTGGCTGAGAAAGAATCCCCATCTGCGCGCCGTTTTGGGAAAGCCCGCGGCCTTTCACATCCCGGACGTGCCCGAGCTGTGGTTCCCCGACAACCAGTACACGGATGCCGCCTGCCCCTCCCGCCCCGAGAACGCAGCCTTCCATGAAGAAGCCATTCGGTGGCTCGCCGAAACATTCCCGATCGGCGGCATCAACTTCGAGACAGGGGATTACGGCACCTGCCATTGCGTGGACTGCTCGGCTCGCAGGAAAGAAGATTCAAGTTGGTCGTTCCGGGACATGGCCCTGCTGTATCCGCGCCTCTTCGAGGCGGCTTTGGCATCCGGCAGAGACCTATGGCTTGTCTCGGAAGCGTACTGGGACACGATCCTGGACAGGGAAGCGCTCAAGCCGCTAGAAGCTCTTCCGGACACGGCCATCTACCAGTTCTGCATCAACCGATCCTACTGGCCGCGCCTGCAGAAAGAGCTCACCGCGGAGCATGTGGCCGCGCTGCCCCGGAGGAGAAACATCTTCCGCACCCACATGGGAAGCCAGTGGAACGGCGAAAGGCATGAACTGGTGGCCCGCAGGTTCGCCGACTTGGCGCGCCTGGCGCATGAGACGGGCATGAAAGGGCTGACCATATTCGGTGAAGCGAGCGCGTTCGAGACAGTGAATGAAATCAACTACCTCGCGTTCGCCAGGTTCGGCTATCACCCCACGCTGAGCTGGGACGCATTCGTGCAGAACGATCTCGGTCCTCTTTTCGGAGGCGCCTCGGAAGCCCGAAAGTACCTCGAGCTTCTCACCGTGCCTTCCGAGGCCGCGGCGCTCGATCGCGCATCATCGGAGGCTGCGGAAATCGCGCGAGCGGCCCGGGGAGACGCCGTTCGGCGCTGGATCTGGCTCCAGAACCGCCTGTTCCGAAAGCGCGCAATGGCGCGTTCGTGAGGTGATGTCATGAAACGCTATCTGATCCTTGGCTTCGACATGGAAACGGACATCGGCAGTTACCTGAAGAGCTATACTGGCGTAAGAAACGGCACGCCGAAGATCCTGGGCATTCTCTCCCGGCTTGGCGTCAGCGCTACTTTCTTTTTTACCGGCGACGCCGCTGAGAGAAATCCCGAAGTCGTTCGCGAGGTGGCCCGGGCGGGGCATGAGATCGGCTGCCACAGCCTGAGGCATGAGACGGTGGGGGACGCGCATTTCAACATGCCCAACGACAGCCCCATCCTCGAGGAGGAGATGGAGCACCGCATCGAGTTGAACAGGGACATCGTCCGACGGCTCTCCGGCAGGGAGCCGGTAAGCTTCCGGGCGCCCCGGCTCTGGCAGGGGAACGGCCAGGTGCGCGTGCTGGAGAAGCTGGGCTTTCTCGTGGATGCCTCGTACTCCGTTGCCGCCCATCGGCAGATGACCGTTCCCTACCATCCCTCCCGCTCGAACTGGCTCGAGGCCGGGGACATGAAGCTCCTGGAAATTCCGAACTTCGCGTTCCGGGGAAACGACGCGCGTTATCGCCGCTATTTCGGGAAGAACGACCAGTGGCCCCTGCTCAGGCTTCTGGGCGCGCGGTTCGTGCTCCGTGCTCTCAAGGCGGTCGTAGACGAGCAGCTCGCGAAGTCCTCCTCGGCCACGCTGCTCTTCTACCTCCACCCCTGGGAGTTCGAGCCCATGCCCGCGATGTACCGCTATGACGAGGGGACATTTCATTTCAAGCCCGAGCTGCACGCCAACTGCGGCAGCCGCATGGCGCGCGAGTTCGAGCTGTTTCTCAAGCAGGCGCTGGAGGAAGGCTATGAGCCAGCGTCCTGCGAAGGCTACCGGGCCATCCATGGTGCGGAAGTCCGATGAACGAATCGAGCTTTGCACCGGAGGTACGCGGGCTCGTCGCCCGCATGACCATCGAGCAGAAAGTGGGGCAGATGTTTTTGCTCGCCTTCGCCGGTCCGGATCCCGCGCGGGCGCGGGCCATGATTCGTGACCATTTCATTGGCGGATGCTACATCAGCCAGGAAAACGCTGACACCGCCCGCGCCGCCTGCGCCTTGTCAGCCAGGCTCCAGGAGTACGCGGTATCGTCCGGCGCTGGCATTCCCCTCCTCCTGGGAGCGGACCAGGAAGGCGCATGGGGCGTCATGGTGCCTGACAGCACGACAGGACCGGGCAACCTTGGCCTCGGCGCGGCGGGCTCCGGGAAGCTCACACGCGCCATGTACCGCGTCATTGGGGAGGAGCTTCGGTCAGTAGGATACAACACCGTGTTCGCTCCGTGCGTGGACGTCAACTCCAATCCGCGGAACTCCGTCATCGGCATGAGGTCCTTCGGTGAGGACCCGCGCGCTGTCGCGCGTCACGCAAAAGCGGCCGTGCGCGGTGCGCGGGCAGGAGGCGTCATCACGACGGCGAAACACTTTCCCGGTCACGGCGATACATCGCTGGACAGCCACAGGAACATCCCTCGGGTGGATCGCAGCCGGACCGAGGTGGAACGCATTGATCTTCCGCCATTCCAGGCCGCCATCATGGCAGGCGTGGACATGGTCATGACGTCCCACATTCTGTTTCCCGCCATCGACCCTGAAAATCCAGCCACGCTGTCAAAAGCCATTCTCGGCGGGGTGCTGCGGGAGCGCATGGGATTCCGCGGCCTCATCATCTCGGACAGCATGAACATGGGCGCTATGCGCAGGAATTACGCGCCGGCGGACGCCGCCGTGCGCGCGGTGCTGGCCGGGGTGGACATGATCATGCTCGCGGAAGAACACTACGACCACGACAGCTCGCGCTACGAGGAGAACCAGCTTGCGGGCATCAAAGGAATTATCGAGGCGGTGAAGAAGGGATCCATCCCGCAGGCTGTTATCGACACCGCCGTGTCCCGCATTCTCCAGCTCAAGAATGTGCACGGTCTCCTCAAAGGCCCGGTTCCCGTGCCTGATGGGAGCGGGGTGGGAAGCGCGGCGCACAGGGCCGTCGAGCGGGCGGCTTCGGAGAAGCTCGTGGTCCGGGTGCGTGATCGGGCAGGAACGTGGCCCGTGTCCCGGGCCCGGCGCGTTGCGGTCGTTCAGGCGGTTCCCGCGGCGGCCTACGCCATCCTCACAGCCACCCGCGGCATCGGACCCAACCAGGCCGATTCCGCCTTCAGCGCATTCGTACGTGAGTTCTCCCGGCAGCGCCCCGACGTCGTGGTGTACACGCATGAGAACGTGGCCGCAGCCGGCACGGTGGAGTCTCTTGGAGGCGATTTCGATGCCGTCATCGCGGTCACGGAGGACTACCCGCTTCCCGGAGTGGACTTCGACACGATCCACCAGAAAGAGCTCGTGAAGCGCTTGATTGGTTCGCTGGGCAGGAAGCTCATCGTGATCGCGCTGCGCCCTCCCTATGAGCTGCCGGATTACCCTGACCTTTTTACCTACATCTGCACCTGCTCGTCGCGGCCCTGCGCTGCCCAGGCTGCGGCAAAGGCCGCGTGCGGAAGGATCCGCGCGCGCGGGAAGTTGCCGGTTTCAGAAGACAAAGACCTTTAAGCGTCTCATTGTCTGGGCGTAATCGAAGGCCGACTATCATCCTGCTCGCGGCCACAAGGCCAAGCCCGAGCGCCAACCCCTGCAACTTCCGCTTCGATCGCGCAACCCCTGTTGCAGGGGTACGCCTTTTGGCTGCCACCCTGAGAGAAGTATAATTCATCCACCCAAAGGGAAATAGCGCAAGAACTCCTTCTGGCCTGCTTTTTGCATGGCTTCGGGCGATATCTGCAAAGAGAAAGGAGGGCAGAGGAATATGAGGAGATCGCTTTTCCCTCTCGTTGCCTTCGCATTTCTTTTCCTGCTGAATAGCTGCGCAATACGAGTCACGTATCATTTCGAGAATCGCTCATCGTCTACAGTCACCGTTGAGGTGGAAACCTCGGACGGCAGAAGTACATTCACGCTCAATCCCGGCGATTCCCACGATGTGGATACTACTATAGTAACAGACTATTATGGCAGGGAAGGGGGGGACATTGCATGGAAGTACAGTGCCCCCGACACTGTCTGCTACGCTAAAGACCGCTACAACATAATCTTCTACGACAAACTTGGAGGCCTGATAGCGCCGCCACACTAGGACCAGAAGGTATGGTCGAAATCTATAGAAGGAGGAAAAACCATCGACCAGATCCGTCTCAGTCGGTCGAAAAAATCGTTCCCACTGCTGCTCAAACTTTTACAAAGCACCGAGAACGCACGAAGGAGGTCTTATGAAGAATCTTGTTATGGCATTCCTGCTCTGCCTGGTCTGCGCCATTGCTCCCGCTCAGGCCCCGCTACACATGCAAGCGGGAATCACTTTCCTCTACGATCACTATAATTTTGTCGATTCCAATCGCGGTATTTCCGCCTCGGACGATAGGGGCAACTTGGCATTTGGCGCCTTCTTCGATGCAATCTACCTGCGCGCTATCGTCGAATACCAGAGAGCCATTTCTGGAACGATACAGATAGCTGGAAGCTCAATCGACTATCCTTCTAGTTTTTCTATCTCTTTCATCAACGCCCTGGCTTTGGTGAAATACCCGTTCCAGTTGGGCTCGACAACCATCTGGCCTGCAGTCGGTATGAGATACAGTCACCCTCTCTCATATACGATCGGCTTTGACGCGTTGGCGGATCCTACCACGGCTGTTGCAGATCTGTATGTTTCCTTTGGTGGCGGCCTTGACTTCACCAGCGGCAGCGTGGTCTTCGGATTGTCGGCATTATTCGATTACAACCTCACACCCAGTCAGACAACGAACACCCTATACCCAGGCGAACAGGTGTCTAGTTTTGATCTTGAGCTTGGCTTGAATGTCGGAGTTGCTCTCTGAGGTCCCTCTGCTCGCGGTGGCTCGCGGCTTTCGATCCGCATAGGAGCCGCTATGCATCGCTTCGGGGTGCGACATTGCTCTCGCCAGTTGAGGGCATAGAATGCGCCATCAGGGAGGAAGTACGTGAAGAAGGTCATTCACTCGATTGTGGCCTCGGGGCTGATTCTCGCCTGTCGTAATTCCCAACAGAAAGGTCACTTACAAGAGCCATCCCGACTATTACCCGATACCCTGAAAAAAAGGGCACAAATTGGGTACACGAAAGCCGCGGCGGTGCCCGGACCACGAGACAGGCGGTCCTGCGGGTCTATGCGACTTCACCGTGAGGCTGTAGAATGCGCCACGCTACATGGCACCCGCGGACGTCGAGGCCTGGAGCGCTGGAACGCAGCAATGAAGACGTGAGATCGGGGCGAGAAACGTGACGAGGCAGTGCCTTTGGTTCGAGGGTGCAGGGCGGGTCTCCGTGCGCGAGGAGCATCTAGACTCGCCCGGCCCGGGGGAGATCCTGCTCGAGTCTCTCGTGAGCGCTATCTCCCCGGGAACGGAGATGCTCTTCTATCACGGGCACCTGGAAGAAGGCACGGCCGTCGACGCAACGCTGGAGGGCTACAACCGCGGCCTTTCCTACCCGCTGCGGTACGGGTATGCGAGCGTCGGGAGAATCGCGCGCGCGGGCGCTGGTGTCGACCCTGGACTCGTGGGCAGGCTCGCATTCGCATTCCTACCCCACGCTTCGGCGTCGTGCCTGAGCGTGGAGCGCGCCATCCTCGTGCCCGGGGGGGTGTCCGTCGAGGAGGCAGCATTCCTCGCATCGGCGGAGACCGCGGTGAACCTCGTGATGGACAGCCACCCGCTGCTCGGAGAGCGCGCGAGCGTCTTCGGCCTCGGGGTCATCGGGCTCCTGACGGCCGGCCTGCTTGCCCGGTTTCCCCTTGCGCGCCTTTCGGGATGGGACCCGCACACGCTTCGGCGGGATGCGGCTACTTCCCTGGGAGTCATGGCCGCAGACCCGCGCGAGAACCCGCCCGGCGCGGGGACAGAAGATTTCGCCGTTGATGTCAGCGGGTCAGCCGACGGCTTCCGCCTCG
>DATKLB010000293.1:0-18404 GCA_035542615.1 Spirochaetia bacterium
AGGAGTAGCGATTGTGCCAGAGGTAGAGGCGGGTGCCGGGGTACAGCCGCTGGACTTCTTTCACGTACGCGCCGGCCGACGCATGGGCGGTGGGCTCGGGGTTTGTCACCAGCACCAGGCGGTTCATGAACGCGAGATACACGAGGTTGTCGTCATAGCTCATGCCGGCGGGCATGTCGAAAATGAAGAGGTCATAGAGGTTGTCGATCTCATCGAGGTGCTGTCGGTAGAGCTTCTCGAGCATGCTCGCCGCCTCGCCGCGCGCCAGCTTCTGGAACGGGAACAGGATCTCGAGGCCCTTGAACACCGGCATCTGGTAGGCGGCAATCCCCTCCCCCGACCGAACAGAAAGCCGGGCGCCGCCCGTGAAGACCTGTTCGGAATCCTGCAGGTCCAGAAGAGCGGCGACATCCGACAGCGGATCCAGGTCGACGAGCCCGACCCGCAGCCCCCTGCGGGCGTAGTAGATGGCGAGGTTGCACGACGTGATTGTCTTCCCCACGCCGCCTTTTCCCGAGCTGATGGCGATGGATTTGCCGATGACCCGTCGCAGCGTGGCGGTGTCCGTGGACTTCAGAACGGAATCCACGAAATCCCGCAGATGGCGTGAGCCGTTTTCCGCCCTTTCCGTGGTCATGCTTTCCACGGTTGCATGATAGTGGATGTTTGGCGATAGTGAAAGGCGGTGGACCCGATGCAGGACGCGTGCGTTTCTTTGCTCAGCGATTTCGGGACTCGGGATGTCTACGTCGGGGTGATGAAGGCTGTCCTTGCCCGGATCGCGCCGCGGGCGCTCCTCATCGACCTGACGCACGAGATCCCCCGGGGGGATATCCGACAGGCAGCTTTCCGTCTCTGGCAGGCTCTTCCCTACGTGCCGGCAGGGACGATCTTTCTCGCTGTCGTTGACCCCGGAGTCGGAACTTCGAGGCGGCCGCTGGCCGTCCGGGCCGAAGGATTCTCCTGTGTCGGCCCTGATAACGGGATATTCACCTACGTGCTGGCAAACCAGAGGAATGCGCGCGCTGTTGTCATAGACCGACCGGGGCTTTCCGCAAACGCGACGTTTCATGGCCGTGACGTCTTTGCGCCGGCGGCTGGCCTGCTGGCGGCCGGCACGGAGCTCGAACGAATCGGCGCTGAAGCCGCGGATCCCGCGCGGATCCCCTGGCCGCTGCTTTCCTTGCATTCCAGAGATCACTCTGTGCGCGGCGAGGCCCTCTTTGCCGACTGGTTCGGGAACATCATCACGAGCATCGGCCGCCTGATTCGACTCGACAGCAATGTGCGGCTGGAACCCTGGGTTCCCTCGGAATGGGCGCCGCTCGAGGTGACTTCCAGCCGTTTTCGTGTGCTCCTTGGGGGCGGCCGCGAGATCCCCGTTGTTCGAACCTACGGGGAAGTCCGCGCCGGACAACCTCTTGCATATATCGGCAGCGACGGCCTGCTGGAGATCGCCGTCAATCAGGGCAGCGCGGCGGAGGCTCTCGGATTGGCTGCCGGATCGGAAATCAATCTTTCCTGGCAATAGCTTCTCTGCCTTTTGACGAGGCGCCTGCCTGTCAGTAACTTTCCCTATTGGATCGGAATGGTCATGAATCATGATACTCGCGTTTACGACAACATCGTTGAGATGCTCCCAGATGAAGCAAATCCCTCCCCGATGGTGCGGATCAACCGTCTTGGCGCCACCAGTGGATTTCCCTTGTATGCCAAGCTGGAATGGATGAATCCTTTCGGCTCCGTGAAGGATCGCGCCGCCCTCGGGATGCTCAGAGACCTTCAGCACCGAGGGGCCCTTCGGAACGGGCGGGGGCTCGTCGAGCCGACATCAGGCAACACCGGCATCAGCCTGGCCGCCCTGGGCGCGGCCCTGGGGTATCCGGTGCGCGCGGTGGTGCCCGAGAGGGTTCCCGAGGAGAAGAAGGCGATTCTCCGGATTCTCGGAGCTGAGCTGGACGTCGTTGCTGACGCCCTGTGCCCCATGCCGGGACAGACCGGAGGCGGCACGATCAACCTGGCCAAGACGCACGCCAAGGCGCAGCCGGATCGCTACGTCATGCCCAACCAGTATGAGAACCCCGAGAACGTGCTCGCACACTTTCGCACAACAGGCCCGGAGATCTGGCGCCAGACGGAAGGAAAAATCACGCACCTGTTCGTTTCGCTTGGCACCTGCGGGACGGTCTCGGGGACAAGCAGATTTCTCAAAGGCAGGAACCCGGCCGTCAAAGTCATCGCCGTGCAGCCGTCAGAGGGCCACGATATCCCCGGGCTGCGCAATACCTCGGAGCTGGACGTCAGCACCCTTTTCGACAGGACGCTCATCGATGACATCGTGGAGATTCCCTATGAGCTCGCGTGCGTGCGCGTGCTCGATCTGTGCCGAAGAGAAGGCCTGCTGGCGGGACCGAGCTCCGGCCTCGTCCTGGAAGGGGCGCTGCGCGCCCAGACGGATGGAGCCAGGGGCCTAGGGGTCATGATCTTTCCCGACGGGCTGTTCAAGTACGTCGGATACATCGCGAAGCATGTCAAAGGAATCACAGAAGAAGCCCTTTTTTAGGAGGAGGATGTCATGCCGTACGCTCATCCCGAGGTGCTCGTCGAGACCGACTGGGTGAAGGAAAATATTGGCAAGCCGGGGATCCGGCTGGTCGAGGTCGACGTCGATCTGCAGGCCTACGATGCCGGGCACATTCCCGGGGCGGTGGGATTCAACTGGCAGAAAGATCTGCAGGACCAGCTCACGCGGGACATCATCAGCCGTGCAGCATTCGAGAAGCTCCTAGGCGGCGCGGGGATCTCACCCAGGGATACCGTCGTTCTTTATGGAGACAACAACAACTGGTTTGCCGCCTACGGTTTCTGGCTGTTCAAGATCTACGGGCATGAAAACGTGAAGCTCATGAACGGGGGTCGGCAGAAATGGCTCAATGAGCAGGACAAGACTTTCACGAAAGACAAGCCGTATCATTCGCCCGTCCTGTACACGGCAAAACCGCCGAACGAGGGCCTGCGAGCTCGGCTCTCCGAGGTGATCGGAGCCAGCGGAGAGCGCAATCCCAACCTCGTCGACGTTCGCAGCAACGATGAGTACACGGGGAAGATCATTGCCCCGCCCGGAATGAGTGAGACGGCCCAGAGGGCGGGGCACATCCCCGGGGCAGTGAGCGTTCCCTGGAGCACGGCAGTGGACAAGGACGGCAGGTTCAAGTCCGCCGAGGAGCTCGCCGAGATCTATCTCAAAAAAGGCGGCATCGATTCGAAGAAGCCGGTGATCGCGTATTGCCGCATCGGAGAGCGGTCGAGCCACACGTGGTTCGTGCTGAAGTACCTGCTGGGAATCGAGAACGCGAAGAACTACGATGGGAGCTGGACCGAGTACGGAAACCTGGTGGCGGTCCCGATCGAGAAATAGAAAGGGCCCCGGCGTGCCGGGGCCCCTCAGGCGCGCGTCGTATCCCTGCAGCTACTTCGTTTTCGCCATTTTCATCATCAGGTCAACCGTGCGGCAGGAGTAGCCCCACTCGTTGTCGTACCAGGAGACAACCTTGAAGAACCTCTTCTCCCCCTTCAGGTTGTTCTGCACCGTGGCGAGGCTGTCATAGATTGAGGAGCGGTCATCGTGGATGAAGTCCGTGGATACCACTTCCTCGTTGCAGTACGCAAGGATGCCCTTGAGATAGGTTTCGGAAGCCTTTTTCATCAGGCTGTCGATTTCTTCGATCGATGAGTCGCGGGTCGATCGGAAGGTCAGGTCGACGACCGAAACGTCAGGGGTGGGGATGCGAAAGGACATGCCGGTCAGCTTGCCCTTGACCGCGGGGAGGACCTCGCCGACCGCCTTCGCGGCGCCCGTGGTCGAGGGGATGATGTTGATCGCCGCTGCTCGCCCGCCGCGCCAGTCCTTCTTGGAAGGCCCGTCGACGATTTTCTGGGTGGCCGTATAGGAGTGGATGGTCGTCATCAGGCCGGTTTCGATGCCGACTCCTTCCTTGAGAATCACGTGGACGAGGGGCGCAAGGCAGTTCGTGGTGCACGAAGCGTTGGAGACCACGTCATGCTTCTTCGGGTCGTACTCGTTGTCATTGACTCCGACGAGAAGCGTCTTCACGTCCCCCTTTGCCGGGGCCGAAATGATGACTTTCTTCGCCCCCGCGGCGATGTGCCCCTTCGCCTTCTCCCCGTCCGTGAACAGACCTGTGGACTCGATGACGAACTCCACTCCGAGGTCCCTCCAGGGAAGCTGGGACGGCTCCTTCGTCGCCATGATGCACTTGATCTTGTTTCCGTTCACCACCAGCACGTCGTCCTCGGATGAGCCTGGGGATTTCTCCGTGGCCAGCGACGCCTTGAACCCGCGATGAATGGAGTCGTACTTCAGCTGGTAGGCGAAGTACTTCGCATCCGTCGTGATGTCCACCACGGCCACGACGTCCGCATCCCTGCCCAGGAGGCCTTTGTCGACCAGCGCCATGAACGCGAGCCTGCCGATCCTCCCGAACCCGTTGATTCCGACCTTGACTGCCATTCTGTGTCTCTCCTTCCGGAATGCTTTGAATCAACGCGGCGCTCTCAGGAATCTTCCAGGAGCTTGTAGACCGCGTCGGTTGTGTCCGCGTGGATGATCGCCTGCCGCTTTTCCTTGTTGCGAATGATGAGGGTAAGCTTCGCCAGGATGCGCAGGTAGTTCTCGTGCTCCTCGGGACCGGCGATCAGGAACGCGAGGTGCACCGGCTTTTCGTCGAGGGACTGCCATTCCACCCCGTCGCGGAAGATCCCGATCGTAATGAAGAAATCCTTCACCCACCTGCTCTTGATGTGAGGAATTGCCACATTCTGACCGATCCCCGTGGTGACGATGTACTCCCTGTCGAGGACGGCGTTCTGGAACTGATCGAAGTCGATGACATGCCGGGGGTCATCGGAAAGCTCGATGAGCTTTGCAAGCGCATCCTGCTTGTCCCGCGCCTGCAGGAAAGCGATCCGTTCCTTCGCGATATAGTCCTTCAAGTTTATCATTTCGACCGGCAGTGTAGCAGTTTTGGCGCGATCCCGGCAAGGAGAGGGCTAGATGAGGTCAGCCCATTCCACCCCTTCCCCGGGCGGGATAGCGCGGCGCGCCACGGCCCCGACCACGAGATGCATGTGCTCGGGACCCACGCCGGGCCGCAAGGTCTTCTCCGTTCTCAGCACCGCAACGTCAGCCGCGCCAATGCGCGCGCCGCGAGGGATCTGCTTCACCGCGTGGATGGACCTGTTGGTGCGCGTGTAGTTGGCTCTCTCGGATGGCGCCAGCTCCTTGGCGCCCGTCCCCAGCGCGGCGCGCACGCGATCGGCCCCGTACTCGTTCTCCAGCGCGGCGCGCGCGGCCGCGGGGCCGGCCTGCTCAGCCTCCCTGACCCGCTTCACCATCCTGTGATACTGATCGGGCTCCAGTGCGATCGGATCGTCCAACCCCGCGCCCCCGCGCGCGAGGGTGAAATGCTTCTCAACCGCGCAGGCGCCGGCTGCTGCTGAAAGCGCAGGAATGAGAACAGGGTCCAGGGAATGGTCCGATACGCCGACCTCGACGCCGAACACCGACCGCAGCCCTGAAAGCACCTGCAGGTTGTAGTCAGCCTCGGGTGCCGGATACGCGGTAACGCAGTGCATGAGCACGACGCCGGCCCTTCCCGTAATCGCCAGGGCTCGCTCAATGTCGCCCAATGTCGAGACACCGCTGGAAAGGAAAATCGGCAACCCGTACCCCGCTACTTCCTCGAGAAGCGGGAAGTGGTTGAGCTCGGGGGAAGCGATCTTCAGCGCCAGGATGCCAATGGACTTCAGCTCCCGCGCGCTGCGCAGGCCGAAGGGAGAACAGAGGAAGATCACCCCTTTGCTCTCTGTGTAGCGCTTGAGGTCCTCGTAGAATCCGACGGTCTTTTCCAGCGCTCGAAACTGCTCGTACAATGCGATCTTCCCGGTCGGAAGGTCCACGATGCCCGACAGAGGGTGCAGGATCTCCTCCGCGTGCACGAGCTGGAACTTGATGCAGTCCGCACCGGCGGACGCCGCCGCGTCGATGAGCTCGCGAGCTCGAGTCCGGTCCCCCTGGTGCGACGTGCCCAGCTCGGCAATGAGCAGGCAGGGAGCGCCGGCGCCGACGGTCCGGCCCGCGAGCGTGATCATCTTATTTTCCCCTGTCCGTGTCCCGATAGACACGGCTGCCGACCGTGCCGCGCTGACCCTGGTACTTGCCCGTGTAGGGCGTCCGGGTGGCCTTGTCCATGAATGCGAAGACGATCTGGCAGATGCGCCTTCCGCTCGACAACCGAATCGGAAGCCGGTTGGCGTTGAACAGCTCCAGCGTGATGTTGCCCTCGAAGCCGGGGTCCACCCAGCCCGCGTTCTGGATGAAGAGGCCGATGCGGCCGATCGAGCTCCTTCCCTCGACGAACGCGGTGATGTTGGTCGGGATCCTGATGTATTCCACTGTCGTGGCCAGGAGAAACGAATGAGGAGGGATGATGATCTCATCTTTCTCCATGGCCACATAGGGAAGCTCGCTGTCCATGCCCAGCGCATCGAGAGAGTTCTCGTCGATCTTCAGGAAATGGCGGCCCAGACGAAGGTCGATGGAGGCCGGCTGGATCTGGTAGGGTTCCAGGGGATCGACGACGATCCTCTTGTCTGCAATCATGCTGCGCAGAGTGTCGTCGGACACGATCATTGGTGCCGTCCCTGCGACAGGCTTTCTTTCACGAGGCGCGTCTTCAGCTCGTTCAGCCTGTTCGACAGCGACACCTTGTACACGTGCGGGTTGATCAGCCGCTTGTAGGTGTCGTCCAGCCGGTCGATTTCCTCGCAAGCTCGGGAGCGGATCGCCGCGATGGCAGGAAGCTCTCCCACGATGCTGCCGGCTTTCATCCTGATCCCCAGCAGGGGGGTGATCCGCGCGTAGTCGCTGAGGACGAACTTGCGATAGTCACCGGACGGATGGTTGAAGGTGTACGGTCTTCGCGGATCCGGCTCTTCGTCGGCCAGGCAGATCAGGTCCGCAATCGGGCTGCCGCCGCCGTTCGTGAATCGCCACACCTGCTTCACGCCGGGATTCGTTGTCTTTTCAGGATTGTTGGAGACCTTGATGGTCGGAACGTAGAGACCGTCCTTCTCTCTTGCGGAGATCTTGTACACCCCGGTCAGCGCCGGGTCTCCGCCGGCCGTGACGAGGTTCGTGCCGACTCCCCAGATGTCGATGGGCGCCCCCCGCGTGATGAGCTGGTCGATGATGTGCTCGTCAAGCTCGTTGGAGGCAACGATCCGCGCGTCCTCGAGACCAGCCTCGTCCAGGCGCTCGCGGACCTTCTTGCTGAGGTATTCCAGGTCTCCGCTGTCCAGGCGCACGCCGAAGTTCCCGTGCCCGGCGTCTTTCAGTTTGCGGCCCACAGCGATGGCGTTCTCGATCCCGCTCCCCAGCGTGTCGTACGTGTCGATGAGCAGAAGGGCTCCATCGGGATATGTTTCGGCGTACTTCTCGAACGATTCGCGCTCGCTTTCAAAGGCCATGACCCACGAATGGGCCATTGTTCCCCTGACCGGCATTCCAAAGTGCTTTCCCGCCAGAGTGTTTGAGGTCGCGGCCGCTCCTCCGATGTACGCCGCACGGGAGGCGGAAAGGGCCCCATCGATTCCCTGGGCGCGCCGCAGCCCGAACTCAATGACCGTTCCGCCATTGGCGGCGAGGCACACGCGCGCGGACTTTGTGGCGATGAGGGTCTGGAAGTTGATGATGGCAAGAAGAGCGCTCTCGATGAGCTGAGCTTCCATCAGTGATGCGTGCACGCGCACGAGAGGCTCGCCGGGGAACGCGAGCATTCCCTCGTCCATGGCCCACAGGTCGCCGGTGAATCGGAATCCCTCCAGATAGTCCAGGAACTCCGGGCGAAAAGAACCGAGACTTCTCAGGTATGCAAGGTCATCCGCCCTGAAGGACAGCGAGCCGATGTAGCGCAGCACGTCCTCGAGCCCGGCGAACACGGCAAAGCCGCCTCCGAAGGGCTGGCGGCGGAAGAACATGTCGAACACGACGCGGGGGTTTTCCTTCTGGAGAAAATACCCCTGCATCATCGAGAGCTCGTAGAAGTCCGTGAGGAGAGTCAGGCTGGCCGAACCGTCATGTGCCATCATTGAGGGATTTGGAGGATGGGGGATTCGAACCCCCGACCTACAGATTGCGAACCTGCCGCTCTACCAACTGAGCTAATCCCCCGGGATTGAGCCCGTGTCATCCGAAACATCCGTTCGGATGCTCTGGCCTGCGGGGCTGACTGTATACGGGCGCAGAGAGGCGGTCAAGTGGCGTGGCGTAACATTCCTACCCCGCGCGACATTCTCAGTGTATACTATACCAGTGAAGGCGAAAGTGGACACCATGAGCGAGCAGGAAGCGAGAAAAGTGTTTTCGCACGCAATCGCGATGTGCAAGGTCTTCGGCGGCAACATACGCGCGATGTGCGCACAGCGCGGCGTGCCGGATGAAATGATCAGCAAGCTCCTCTCGGAGCAGGAAGCCTGGGATCGCGGCCTTGCCAAGTTCGACTGGGACGGTTCAATCAAGAAAAGCGCCGAGTAATGCGGTGTCGGGGGCGCCGAACCCCGCCGCGTCTGCGCGGCGTTGACGTGGCCACGGCGCACCACGGCACCAAAGAAATCGAATCTACGCGATCAGCTTCTCCGTCGGGGCCTGGCTGCTCCGCGGTGTGAGGCCGACGGCCAGGGCCTCATCGATCCTGTCTACCAGCACGAAACGCATTTTCGTCCGCACGTCTTCGGGCAGGTCTTCCAGGTCTCGTTCGTTGCGCTTGGGGAGGATCACCGTCGTCAGCCCGGCACGGTGGGCTGCGAGGACTTTCATCTTCACCCCGCCAATGGGAAGCACCCGACCGCGCAGCGTCACTTCCCCGGTCATGCCCACGTCGCCCCGCACGGGTCTGCCCGTGAAGAGGCTGGCGATTGCCATGGTCATGGCGACGCCCGCAGACGGCCCGTCCTTTGGAATTGCGCCGGCCGGCACGTGTACGTGAACATCCATCTGGGCAAAGACTTCGGGATCCACGCTCAGCTCTGCCGCCTTTGAGCGGACGTAGCTGTGGGCGATGCGCGCGCTTTCACGCATGACGTCTCCGAGTTGCCCGGTGAGTGTGAAGTCGCCCTTGCCCTTCATTCTCGTGGCCTCGATGAAGAGAATGTCCCCTCCGACCGGGGTAACCGCGAGACCGGTAGCAATGCCGGGGATCTCGATTGTCTCCGAGTTCTCCGAGTCGAACTTTTCCCTCCTCAGGAGTTCGCGAACCACCTCGGGAGTGATCTCGACGGCTGCCGTCGTACCCGATGCGATCCTTGTCACGCTTTTCCTGCAGATGGCCCCGATCTGGCGTTCCAGAGTGCGGACCCCCGCCTCACGGGTGTAGTCCTGCACGATCTTGCGAAGCGCTTCCTCGGTGAACACGACCTCGCCTTCCCGCAGACCGTTGGCGGCAAGCTGCCTCTTCACCAGGTGCCCCTGCGCAATCTTCACTTTCTCGTGCTCCGTGTACCCGTCGAGCTGAATGATCTCCATGCGGTCGCGCAGCGGAGCGGGGATGGGCTCCAGCTGATTGGCCGTGGTCACGAACATCACGTCGCTCAGGTCGAAGTCGACGTTGAGGTAGTGGTCCCGGAAGGTTCCGTTCTGTGCCGGGTCGAGGACCTCGAGAAGCGCGCTCGATGGGTCGCCGCGCCAGTCGCTGCCGACCTTGTCGATCTCGTCCAGCATGAACACGGGGTTGCGCGTTCCTGCCCTCTTGATCGCCTGCATGATCCTCCCGGGCATGGACCCGATGTAGGTCCTGCGATGCCCGCGGATTTCCGCCTCGTCACGCATGCCGCCAAGGCTCATGCGCGTGAACTTGCGCCCGAGGGCGCGCGCGATGCTCTGGCCCAGGGAGGTCTTTCCAACTCCCGGGGGACCGACGAAGCAGAGGATTGCGCCCATGGCTCGACCGGTCCTGTCATCGTCCGATCGGTCTTTCCGGATGCCGCGCTCCTTGAAGAGCTTCCGCACCGCCAGGAACTCGATGATGCGGTCCTTCACTTCCTGCAGATCGTAGTGGTCCTCGTCGAGGACCCTTCGCGCGTTGGTGATGTCCAGCTGGTCTTCGCTCGCGCTGCTCCAGGGAAGCTCCACCATCCAGTCGAGGTACGTCTTGATCATCGAGTACTCGGCGGCCTGCGAAGGCATGCTGGAGAGCCTCTTCAGCTCACGCTGCGCCTCCTTCTTTGCTTCCTCGGGCATACCGGTCTTTTCGATTTTCGCGCTGTACTCGGTAACGATGGACTGGTTCTCGTCCATGTCGCCAAGCTCCTTCTGGATGGCCTTCAGCTGCTGGCGAAGGATGTACTCTCGCTGTTCCTTCTCCATCTCCTCCTTGGCCTCGGTTCGTATCTTCTGGCCGAGGCTCAGGACTTCCTTCTGATGGGCGAGATGGGCAATGATGGTGCGCAGCTTTTCCTTCACGGAATCCATCGCCAGTATTCTCTGCGCTTCCGCCGGCTCAAGCTGCGCATTTCCCGCCACCAGGTAGATGAGGTACCGGGGGTCGGAGACGGCGTTCAGCACTCCGGCCGCCTCACGGGGGATAGTCGGTGAAAGGTCGATGACTTCCTGGGCCATGCTGCGAAGGCCCTGCACAAGGCCCTCGAGCTCGAGGTCGGACTCCGTTTTTTCCGGCACCGCCTCGATGCGCGCCTTCATGTATGGCTCCGGGTCAAGCCACTGGGTCACACGGATGCGCTCCAGCCCCTGCACCACAATCTGCATGGTCCCGTCCTGGGAGCGCGCTGCCCGCAGGATCTTGCCCACGATGCCGACCGTGTGAACCTGCTCGGGGGCAGGCTCCTCGACTGACGCGTCTTTCGAAGCCACCAGCCCGATCAGGCTGTCGCCCTTGAGGGAATCCTCCACGAGCTTGACCGAGCGCGGGATCCCGACCGTGAGCGGAATCATGATAAAGGGGAACGGCACGGTATTGCGAAGGGGCAGGATGGGCAGCTCCTCCGGCAGGCTCTCATGTTTCTCTGCGTTTTTCGAACGAAATGGGTTTGTCATATCTTTCCTGTAGTCCTTTCCATGGGAAAAAAGATACTAGCGGGCTCCGGCATTGCAAAACTGGCCGAAAAGGGAGGGTCGCGGGACGTCGGGTGCTGGCTGTTACTGCAAGAATACCTGGTCCTTGAAAGGCGCCAGGTACTTCGCCGACATTACGGTCAAGGGTTTGGCGGCCAACGCGATTTTCTCGGAAAGCAGCCCGAGGACCTCGGAAAGCCTCAGGCTCGCTGCTTCGCGGTGGCGCGAGGCAAGCCTGTAGAAGGTGCCTCCCTGCGCGATGTAGTCCTCCCTGCTGCGTCTCAGGGCCATGCGCAGGCCCTCATTGAGAAAAGCGAGGGGGGCGTCAGCACTGTCGTGCCGGGGCGAGAAGATCCCCAGGGTGAACAGGCAGATGTCGGCGATCCTCTTGTAGGCAGGGAAGCGCTGCGATTCGTCGAGGGCGCTCCCGTAGCGCAGAAGGCTGTCGATGTCGAAGTCGCTGAACCGCACTCTTCTCCAGACGCCGTTTCGAACGCGAACTGTCGTCGAGAAGCTGTTGACCCGGACGAAGGACACGAGAAGCGCGGCCAGGTAGTCACGGACCTCTTTGTTTTTCAACAACTCCACGACCTGCGGAGAATCGAAAAGGACCATCGAGAGCCTGCTGGTTCTTTCCAGGGTCCATGGCTGCTTCTCCAGATCGAGCTTCACGCGGGCAAGGAGCACGCTGAAGAACAGGGCGGGGGAGACGCGAAAAAGGGGGAGCGACGGGTCGTCGAGCAGCCGACGCAGCACGCGCTCGTCGGCAAGCATTCCCTCCAGGATTTCATCGTCCTCCTGGAGCACCCGGACCATCCTCTCGTGATCCGTCGAGTCCGGCATTACGGTTTTCAGGAGGAAAAGAAGGTCGTCGTTGGAAAAGATAAGTCGTGATCGTCTCACGCCAGCCCCCTCTGAGCTAGAAATATACCCATTTTCTCTGCTGGCAGCATTCGCCGAGCCTCAGACTGATCCGGAATCTACACTTCGATGGTCTCGCCTTCCTTCGCGAGGGCGACGACCATTTTCGTCTTTCCCTTGATCTTGGCCAGGTAGCCGCCGTAAAGCTCTTCCAGCTTGTCGTCGCTACGGTCAGGATCGTGGTGAAAGAGAATAAGCCGCTTCACGCCAGCTTTGTGGGCGGACTTGATTGCCCATTCAAAGGAGCTGTGACCCCAACCGCGCTTGCCCGCCTCGTATTCTTTCTGCGTGTACTGCGTGTCATGAACGAGGAGATCGGCACCTCGGAAGAACTCCTGGACCTTCTCGTTTTCTTCCTTCGCGGCCTGCGCTCCTTCCGTGACGGCCGCCTCGACGTAGCTCGGATCGTCCTTTGGGACATCAAAAATGTTGCGGTAGGGCTCGTGGTCGTACGCGGTGCAGAAGATCTTCCCCTGGTATTCGAACCTGTATCCTAGGACGGTGATGGGATGATTGAGGTACTTGGTGGTCATCCTGATCCCGTCCCCCAGATCCTTCGTCAACTCCATGAGCCGTATGTACTGGATATCCGCCTCCAGCTGTCCCATGTTGACGGGGAAGTACCGGTACTGCAGCTGGCCGCCAACCACCGAATCCAGGCCCTCGTCCTCGAAGCTCACTGGTCCGTAGACCTCCAGCTTTGCGCCCTTCATGTAGATGGGCGTGAAGAACGGGAAGCCCATGATGTGATCCCAGTGCGTGTGAGTGAGAAAGATCTTCGTGTCGATGGGGCCCTTTTTCAGATCCTTCTTGAGGATTTCCCCGGCAAGCTCCCGGATTCCCGAGCCGGCATCGATGATGATGAGCTTTTCCTGAGCGCCGAAGCGCAGCTCGAGGCAGGCCGTATTGCCGCCGTACCGTACCGTTGTCGGGCCGGGCGTTGGAATGGATCCACGCACGCCCCAGAAAGTCACGCGAATGGCCATGGCGGTCCCTACTGGTGCGCCACCTGCAGGAAGATCTTGGCCTTCTCGATCTCGCCATTCACTTTGCTTTCCACCTCATCGAAATAATCCCGCGTGATCTTCAGCTCTTCGTAGACCGAGGGAGGCAGGCTCTCGGGATAGCGGTCCCCGGAAAAGCCGATCTGGTAGGCATTGGCAAAGTAGTTGGCCGCAGCGACCGTGAGCAGCACATCGCGGTTCTCTCCGGGATATGAATCGAGGAAGTGGTGGAAGAACACCACGTCTTCCATCGCAACGCCAAGGTTCCAATTGTTCACGATGAGCCGTCCGACCTCGCAGTGGTTTACCTCCATGGTGCGCTCTTCCGTGATGTACAGGGGAAGGTGTTCCTTGTCAGTCAGGGCAAGGGCCTGGACATACTCAGTCGACAGCTTGTTATTGAGGGGGATCTTTCCAATATCGTGCAGAAGGCCGGACACGAAGTACTCTTCGAGCTGTTTCGGGTCTCTTCGCCTCTTGATGGCGATCAGCTTGGCAGCCACCCCGACGCACAGCGAGTGGCGCCAGAACCCGTCGTTGTTGAGAGCCTGGAAGTTGCTCTTGTTGGACAGCCCGCCGAGCACAGCGGTGGACAGGGCGAGATTCTTGACCGTGTTGACTCCCAGCATGATGATCGCGCGCACCAGAGAGGTGATCTGCGTGTTCAGACCGTAGTAGGCTGAGTTGATCAGCTTCATGACCCTTCCCATGAGCACCGGGTCCAGGCTGATGACCTGGTTGAGATCAGCGGGAGTAGCCCTGGGGTTCTTCGAGATCTCCTGGATCTTCGACCACGCGATGGGGAGGCTCGGCATGCGGGAGATATAGTTCTTGATGGCGGCAATCGTTTGAGCCTTGTCGTTCATGCTCTATCCTGCTCTCCCCATCCGGGCCACGAGAGACTCGATGCGCTCCTTCATTGCGCTCCCGACAGCACCGTCTGGGTGCCAGGCGGCAAGGTCCTTGAGATAGGAGAACGTATCGACGACCAGAGGTCGGGTGAGCGGCTCCTTCTTGCGTGGAGTTGCCGGGCGGTAGCGTTCCGCGATTGTACGCCGCAGGCCCTTGTTTCCGGCCAACCGCGATTTCAGCGATTCCATTGCGAGGCGTTCTCTGCTGCCCAGGAACTGCTGTCTGTCGCGCTCGGGGAGATAATCGGACAGTTTCTCCAGATAGTCAAGGAGACCGGCCGGACCAGATGGCGGGGCCGGCGCCAGGTCCAGCTTTTCCTGTACCCCATGAAGGTACTGGCGCAACTCCTTGCGGACTTCATCGGCCGGGCGGGCGGGGGCAGGTTCCGGTTTACCCTGCCGACCGGAGGGCTCTGGCGACCGCTCTTCCTCGCTGACTGCCGGCGCTTCCAGAGGCGCCGTGTCCTCTGCCGACTCGAGCGGCGCAAGTTCTTCGGGAACTTCTTCCAGAGTCGTTTCATTCTGCAGCGCCGGTGTCGGAACGGGTTCCTCGAGCAGGTCTGCCTCTTTCGGGGGAGCGGACGCCGGTGTCGATCCTCGAGCCGCAGCCTCGAGCTCCTCGAAACCAGCAGCCTCCAACTCTTCGGGGCCGAGAGGCAACGGGGCCGAACGGTCGGACGACGGCTGTGAGACGCCTGGCGCTTGCTCTTTGCGTCCAGCGCTCGGAGTCGCGGCTGACCCGCTATCGGCCGGCGCGCGAGGTGCGGCGTCCTCTTCCTCGGCGGCAAACCTCGGGAGACCCTCTGCGGGAGCCTCGGGAGCAGGCGGGTAGTTCACCACGGCCGGCTGCAACGGGGCCTGGGGACGTGATGCGGGCTGCTGGGGCGCGGTGTTCAAAACTATGGGAACAAATTGCTGAGGCCGCTTTTGCTCTTCCATACGCCGGGAGAGATCGGAGATCTCGTTGAACAGCCTGTCCACCATACGTTGCTGCGCTTCCACTGACTCCTTCAGCGACCGGGCTAGCACATTCTCCCCCTGCGGAGTAAGGGGGGGCTGGCCCGGGTAAGAGGGAGGGGGCTGCGTGGCAGGCTGGCCCGGGTAAGAGGGAGGGGGCTGCGTGGCAGGCTGGCCCGGGTAAGAGGGAGGGGGCTGTGTGGCAGGCTGGCCCGGGTAAGAGGGAGGGGGCTGCGTGGCAGGCTGGCCCGAGTAGGACGGAGCGGACTGCGTCCGCAACGGCGAAGCCGGCGGCGCACCTGGGAAAAGCTGCGCCGCGGCAGCCGATTGTGCCGCAGGAAAGCCGCCCTGCGAAGCACCGGGCTGCTGCGACGGCAGCGGGGGAGGAGAACGGAACATCTCCAGCGCGGGATTCTCAGTGTAAAGCTCCTGATCCTTGAGAAGATTCACGAGGTTCGGGGGCCGCTCGTCCTCGATTGCCACCGTCTCTTCCTGGACGGGCTCTTCGACTTCCGTCAGCGTAAGCTCCTCGTCCTCCTCGCGGACGGCGAAGACAGGCTCCATCCCTCCCACGGCGATGATGGGAACAACGTCCTCCTCCAGGGGCGCGAGACCCTCGATCATGAGGGAATCCTCCTGGGGCGGCTGCTTTTCCGGCTTTCCCTTGTCGACAGTCAGCTCGCGCAGCTTGCGGATTGTCTTCTCCCTCTCGTTTCGGAAGTCCTTCTCGTGCTCCGCGATGGTCTGCTCGTACTGCTCCATCGCCCGGGAGAGAGCATCCATGTCCTCGGGATTGCTCGATTGCTCGAGCCTGTTGATGAGACCCTCCATGGTCTCGATTGCCTTCTGCGGCTCGCCGAGATCCCGGTAGAGCTTGGCCAGGCGATAGCTGGCGTCCTTCTGCTGCGGGTCGGCATTCAGGATCTCCCGCAGGGTCTGGGCAGCCTGCTTCTGGTGTCCCTGTGCAGCGTAGAGGTCGGCCAGAAGCACCCGGGCTTTCTGGTCTTCCGGAAAAGCTTCGAGATATCGCAGGACCTCCTGGCGGGCGAGATCCGGTTTCCCGGTGTCGGAGAGCAGGAGAGCGCGATCGAGCCTGAAGCTTTGATCTTCGGGTGCGCTTCGTTCGAGCCTCGCGTAATACTCCAGGGCCTTTGCCGGCTGGCCCATCTTTCCAAGCTCCCATGCGAGCCCTTGGAGCGCCTCGACGTTGTTCGGCTGTATCGCGAGCACCGCCTGATCGTTCTCGACGGCCTCGGGGAAGTTCTCCATCTTTCGAAGGATGTTGGCCAACCGAAGATGCGCCTCCACGTCATGGGGGTCGAGTGTGAGCAGCTTTTTCAGCTCCTCCATCGCCTCGGTGTACCTGCCCTCCTGCTCCAGGAGAGAGGCGAGGTTCCCGATGGCCTGAGAGTAGCGCGGGTTCGACTTGATCGATGCGCGATAGGATTGCACGGCATCGTCCCTGCGGCCCAGGGCAGCAAGGACGACACCGAGGTTGTTCAGAGCCCGTGCGTCGTTGGGGTCGGCGCGTAAAACATCATGCAGAGTCTTTTCGGCGGCCCTCTCGTCTCCCAGCCGGTGCTGAACGACGCCAAGGTTGTTGAGCGCTTCGGGCCATCCCGGGCGTCCTCTGACGGCGGCCTCGTACTCCTCGCGCGCTTCTTTCACCCTCCCGATCCGTTCGTACACGACTCCCAGATTGTAGTGCAGGCGCGGCTGATTGGAGTCGACCTGCAATCCCTTGAGATACGTGCGGACCGCTTCCGCGTTGCGACCCTGTTCCTCCAGCACTGTCCCGAGATTGATGTAAGAGGAAACAAAAGATGGATCGACCGCTATCGCCTTCTGGAAGTTTTCCTCAGCCTGCGCCGATTTGCCCATCGACTTGTAGACGTTCCCGAGGTTGTAGTACACATCCCCGCGCTGAGGAGAGAGGGAGATGGCGGTTTCCAGGTGAGGGATGGCATCGGCGTACTGTTCGATCTTCCTCAGAATGACCCCCAGGTTGTTGTGCGCCTCGGTGTAGTCAGGACGTAAATCCACGGCCTTCTGGAAGAACTCGATGGCCTTGCGGTTGCGCCCCGTTTTTTCATAGACGGTCCCTAGAAGGTTGTACGCCACCGCCGAGTCGGGTTCGCTTGCGAGGATCCGTTGGGCGAGCTTCTCAACCAGCGGAAACTCCCCCATCTTGAAGGCATTGCGCGCTCGTACGAGGATCTCGGGGGTCGTCATTTCCTTCACTTGTATATCCTCGACGGACGGGCGCTCACTTCGTCGGAAAACTCGCTTCTCTGCGGCGGCTCGGAGCCATCATACGCTGTCACCGCAAAGTAGTACAGGTTCCCGTTGGTGAGACCGGTGATCTCGACGCTCGTCCTGGCTCCCGCGTCAACCGGCGAATCCCCCTCTGCCGCTCCAGTACCCAGGTAATTGTGAGGCGAGGTTCCGTAGTAGATCGAGTACCCTTTCACGCCCACCTCGCTCACGGGCCGCCAGCTCAGGATTACTTTCCCGTTGCCCGGTGCGGCAACAAGTCCGGCGGGCGGAGCGGGAGGCTCGTTCGGCTCGTAGACAACGCGAACGCTGGACACGGTAGGAGAAGAGTTTCGTGTTCCATCCGGGTACAGCACGACCATGAGCTGGACATAGCGTCCACGCAGCGTGTCCTTGAAATCGGCCGGGGGAACAAAAGGCACCCAATCCGTATTGGTCTTCAGCAGCTTCGGGCTTTTCCACGTGTCGGAGACCTGGTAGTAGAACTCGACTCCGGAGTCCCCGGGGGTGCTGTAGACCGCCTCGATGCGTGCGATTCGCGTTGCCGTGAATCCCAGGTCGATGACGGCGGACGTCGCCGTCCCTGTCTTTCCTGCGAAGCGTTGAATCATCGGATCATCAACAGCGCGCCGGGAGATGCGAAGCTCGTCGATGAAACCCGTGAGCCCCGCTCCCAGAACGAGGGGACCTGCCTCCTCGAGCCCCAGTCTCGGCACGGCAACAGACCCGGTCTCGAGACCGGTGTCGGTGACATGCGCAATTGCCTCGGGCACGCCATCGATGAGGTACTCCAGAAGCCCTTCACCAGAGCGATAGCGCAGGAGGTGATGATGCCAGACCCGGGGGATGAGTTTCCGAGTGCCCGTCAGCGTGATGGGAAGTCCTTCGCCGGTCGGCAGGACAAAAAAGTTCTGGAAATCCCAGGTGATTTTCCTGTCCTTCACCAGGCACCTCAGGTTTTGCGCAGCGAGCCGCGGGTGAGCGGGGTCACCTGCTTTTACGGAGCCTGTCCAGGAAAGAACAGTCTCACCGTCCGAGAGCGTCGCGGGGTACAGCCAGAACTCGATTGACACGTCACCCCAGACGGCGCCGGGGGCAAAAAGCGCCCCTTGTGGCGACTCGAGGCGGACGCCTTTGCTGTCGCCGCTGAACATCGCGCTGCCGCCGCCGAGCGCGAAGACCTTTCTCTGA
>DATKLB010000294.1:0-3095 GCA_035542615.1 Spirochaetia bacterium
ATAAAAAGAAAATCGGAGAGAAACAGGCGATTACATTTGATTCCAGGTCCAGATTATGTTAAAATTCTCGCTAACCGTGGCTGGCAATGTGAAGGACCTGAAGGAAGTAAAAGTTCTTCAATCTATTTTCTTTCTCAGATCTCCCACCAGAAGCGAAATTGCCCAGCGCGCGGGTACCAGTCCTGTCTCGGTCACCGCGCTTCTGAACCGGCTTCTGGAGAAAGGGCTGGTCGAGCGGGCGGGCAAGACGCAGAACCGCAGCGGCAGGCCTTCCAGCGTTTATCGGCTCGCATCCTGCGTGGGATATTCGCTCGGGGTCTCGGTGGATGCGGGCAGCTTCAGGACCGCGGCTGTTGACCCCCGTCGGACTGTGCTCCACGAGGGAGAGTTCACTCTTTCCCTGTCCTCCAACCCTGCCGACCACCTGGATGACATCACGCGCCAGATCTCGACGGAGCTGCGGGCAGCGATGAGCTCCCCGGAGCTGCGTGACCGAAGGCCTCTCGCCATCGGTCTGTCGATGCCCGGCATGGTCGATACGGAACGAGGGGTGTGGCTGCAGGGACTCCAGGTTTCCGGGATCGCCCACATCCCCCTTCGAACGATCATGGAGCGGGCGTTCGGCGTGCCGGTAGTGGTGGAAGACGTCACGCGCTGCCTCGCCTTCCTGACGGCGGAGCGCTGGTGGCCGGCGAGCTCCCGTGACATGATCTATCTGTTCCTCGGCTCCGGAGTGGGCACAGGCATCATCATCGGGGAGGAGCCCTACCTGGGGTCGCGCGGTCTCGCCGGGGAAGTCGGGCATCTCGTGGTTGAGGAGGAGGGCGAGCGCTGCACGTGCGGAAACATCGGCTGCCTCGAGACCGTGGTGTCGCGGCCGAGCATACTGAGGAGGTTCCATCGGAGACTGTCTGAAGGGGTCATCTCCAGCCTGCAGTATTTCCAGGCAAAGGACGCCCCACCGCTGACACTGGACGCAATCCGCGAGGCCGCGCTCTCGGGGGACAGGCTCGCGCGGTCCACACTTTTCGAGATCGGAACATTCCTCGGCGACGCCTGCTGCAAGATCATCACGCTGTACAACCCGCGGGCTCTGGTCATTGGCGGGCCCGCGGCGATTTTCGGAGAGTTCCTCCGCGAGCCGATCTGGATCACGATCCGCCAGAGAGTCATTCCCGAGATGCTGGAGGGGTTCACGCTGGACATAACGCTGTCGGATCCGCACGACGAGGCGCTCGGAGCGGCCCTGCTCGCCGAGCGCAGATTCTGGAAATACGCGGCGGCATCCGGAATCTGTTTCGGTTGAGCCGGGGAGGTTCACCATGACCAGACCGATCGACGACGGGGATTGGAACCTCGCGTTCCTCTTTCCCGATGAGGTAGCCGAGGCACGGGCGCGAACCGGCATCGTCATTCTTCCCCTTGCGCCCATCGAGTGGCACGGACCGCACCTGGCGATGGGATGCGACGGTCTGCTTGCGCACGCTTTCGCCCGCCGCCTGGCGCGCGAGCTCCGAAGCCCGTACTTCCCGCCCCTTTTCCTGGGGACGGAGCGGGAGCGCAGGCCGGAGGTTCTCCGCGCGCTCGGATTCCGCGGCACGGAGTTCATCGAGGGCATGGATTTTCCCGCGAACTCGGTGAAAAGCGCCTACGTGAAGGAGGAGGTGTTCAGTCTCGCGGTGCGGGGTGCCCTCGAGGCGCTTTTCCAGCGGATGGGGTTTCGCGCCGTGGTGATCGTCAACGGACATGGCGCAGAAAACCAGAAGGCGGTCCTGGACCGACTCTGCGCGGAGTACAACTCCGGTGGAAAACGCCGGTTGATGTGGGTCTACCCGGGATTCCCGAAATCCCTGATAGCGGGATCGATCGGCCATGCGACAGCCGAAGAGTCCTCGATGCTGAGCGCCACCTGGCCTGAGTGCGTCGACCTTTCGCGGCTGCCCGCCTCGGGGCCTTTGCGCAACACAGAGCACGCCGTTGTCGATGGCGATACTTTTGACGGATCGCCAGCGCCGGATTTCACCGTGCACGACGACCAGGATCCACGCCTGCACACTGATCAGAAGACCGGCGCGCGGTTCGTGGAGGACGCGGCAAGGGAGACTCTGGCGGAAATTCGCAATTATTTCCGTGAGAATTGAACCTTATTCGCAGAAAGATGCTTGACGCGCTGAATGGTTGGGCTTACGTTCAGCGTAATTCAAGGGACCTTGCATGCCCGGATTCTGTGCCTGGATCAAAATTGGAATTCTATTAGGTCGTTGGCTCCTGTGTGGGCCGGAAGCTATCTTTGATCATTGCAGCACGCAGGGAGGAAAAACGTCGGCAATCGTGACGTGATGCCGCGTCCCGACGCCTTTGCCAGCGAGAGAAAGGCTGCACGTCGATGGGCGGCCCCGTTGGGGCCGTGGAAACAACCCGGCTGAGCCCGCATTTCAGTCGGGGACCCGAGGAGGAGAGGGTATGACAAAGCGTGTCTTCTTCAGCGTCCTGGCTCTACTGGTGCTCGTCGCTTTCAGCTGGGGCGCTCCGCCCAAGAAGGTGATCGTGCATTACCAGTGGACAGAAACCGTCTACGACCCGATCAACCTGAATGCGGTCAAGATTTTCGAAAAGAAGCACCCGGACGTGGAGGTCAAGCTGGTGCTCGTGCCCGACGGGGACCGGGTCAACATCATCAGGACCGTGCTCGCGGCCAACGGGCAGATCGACAGCATGGGACTGACAAACGGGGATTCCGCGGAGTTTCTGTCCGCCGGGCAGGCAGTGCCTATCGAACCGAAAGCATTCGGCAAGTCTTCGGTCGACGATGTCGTCAAGATGTGGACCCCCGGAGCGGTCGAGACCTGCGGCGGATACTGGGACGGCAAGTACTACGGGATCCCCTACGAGCTGTCCGACTACGTCGCGTGGATCAACACGGCGTTCATGAAGGACGCGGGCCTCTCTCCGGCAACGGACAAGCCCAAGACGTGGGACAGCTTCGTCGGCGTGGCGAAGAAGCTGCTGAAGCAGAGCGGCGGCGTGACGGTCCGCAACGGCTTCATGAGCAACTCCAAGCAGGGCGCGTTCAGCTACCTCATCCTCATCAACAT
>DATKLB010000295.1:0-3544 GCA_035542615.1 Spirochaetia bacterium
ATGGTTCCAGCGCTCATGTTCTGCTCCATCGTGAGTCAGGCTATCGCGCGGCTGGGGGGAAAGCACAACTTCTACGACGCCCTGCTGCTGCAGGACGGTCACGAGCTGATCCGCATCAAACCGCCGCGGGACCTGGAGAGCTGGCAGAACCTGCCGGTCTCGGAGATTGCGCGTACCCGCCCGGTGATTCTGCCGGACCTGCAGCGCAAGACGATGGAGAGCTACCTTGCGTCGTATCCCTACCGAAGGTTTCCCGTCGTCGTCGACGGAAAGCTGCTGGGCATCGTCACTCGGGATGACATGACGGCCGCCCTTGCGACAAACTCGGCTCCCCGCCTGTCGCAGCCGGTTGAATGTGCGCCGAACCTCAGTGTGCGCAAGGTCGGCTCGCTTTTGATGGAAAGCGCAGCAGGAATCGTGCTCGTGCGGGATGCGAGCCGAGGGGGCATTGCATCAGTGGTCACGCTTCACGATCTGCTGCGGGCACAGGCGGCGCTCGCCGAGTAGCGAGCGACGGCGGCGGCACAGCCTGCGGCCGGAAATCCGGCAAAGGAGCAACGCAATGAGAGAAAATCGCGACCAGCAGTCGGGAAAGAACGAACCGCGAGAGCGCTGGCGCGCGCTTCTCGCGCCGGCTTCGTGGCGCGCACTCTGGGAGGGTTACGCCAGGCGGCGCACCAAGGAGAAACAGGACCTGGATCTCTACCGGGTCCTTTCCGATGCGGCGCGGCAGACCGCGGAGTACTACGTCCTCATCGTGCTCTCCTGCCTGATCGCAAGCATGGGTCTCATCCAGGGCTCCGCGGCGGTCATCATCGGAGCGATGATCATTGCCCCGCTGATGACGCCCATCCTTGCCTTTTCCCTCGGGGTCGTCTGGGGAGACTTCCGCCTTCTGCGGGCATCCTTCTCTTCAGTGCTCCGGGGAGCCCTGCTTGCCGTGGTCATCTCGGGGCTTATTGCCCTGGCGGTCCCGATCACGCATTTCTCGGAGGAAATCGCCGCCCGATCACACCCGTCCTTGTTTGACATCATCGTCGCCCTCGGCTCGGGGGCGCTCGCGGCCTACGGCTACGCGAACAGCAAAGTCAGCAGCGCGCTCACAGGAATAGCGGTCGCGGTTGCTCTCATGCCGCCCCTGTGCACACTCGGCATCGGACTGGGAAAGATGGATCCGCAGATCGCCGCGGGGGCAGCCGTGCTTTTCGCCATCAACCTCGTGTCGATCTCCCTGGCGGCGGCTTGCGTGTTCTGGATGATGAGGATCCACCCTCTTTCGGAGGACCGGGCGGAGGTCAAGCGCAGGGCTCTGAGTCAGATCGTCGTCTCGGCTGTTCTCCTGTGCCTGATCGCTGTCCCCGTGGTCCTGTCCGTGCGCACCGGCCTCGAGCAGGAGAACGCCCAAAGGGATGCGGCGCGCCTTGTCGCCGAAATCCTTCCAGAGAGCACAGTGGTGTCGGAGGCAGTGCGCAGGGAGGCCGCCGGGACCGTGCTGGTCATGACGGTTGCAACAGACAGGGAGGTCTCCCGGGAAGATGTTCGGGCCCTGGCGCAGACCATCACCCGTCGCAACCCCTCCCTTGCCGGCGCAGCGGTCACCTGTCTGAAGGCCACGCGGGCCTCAGCGCCGTAGCGCCTCCCCCGGGGCAGCTCCGGGGGGACTGCCGCCTCAGAGCACCGGAACGCCGGGAAAAAGGAAATGGGGAATGGCGATCACCACGGCGGCAATCCCGACGGGGACGCGATAGGTCAGAACCGTGGTGGAGATCTTCTTCAACTGCTCTCCCTTGCTTTCGACGGCGGTGCGGAATGACTCCACCAGAAGAATCGCGCCCACGACAATGCCTGTCAGCGCCGGCAGGATGTCGCCGACCACGGGGATTGTCTCGCTGGGCGAAAGAACGATGAGCTTGATGATCCCGGTGACAACCGTGACCAGCGCAATGATCACCTGCGCGTGCCTGTTTGCCCGGAGGTTCTTGAAGGACGCGAGGAACGGAATCTTTTCCCCCAGGTATTCTCCCGCGAGGGTGAGCCCCGCGATCATGTTCGACAGGACCGATAAAAGATAGAACTGCGCCATACCGCCACCTCCCGGAAAACGTTTCACCCCCACCGGAAGAGCCGCCCGAAGAGGCTTTTCGGCGGGGATATTCCGAAGAAGCTGGAGATCAGGCTTGCCAGCTCCTTTCGGAGGATCTGGAAAGAAAAATGCTTGCGGGCGATCTGAAGATTATGCTCGACCATCTGCCGCCTGCGCTGGGGATCGGTCAGAATCTCCCTGACCTTTGCCAGCGCCGAATCCGTGAGGAACCCGTCGATGGAGATGACGTCGAATCCCTTCGACTCGATATCGACGATGTACACGGGGTAGCGATTCACGAGGAGGGGCTTGCGGTAGTAGATGGCCTCCAGAAACGCGTTGCCGAAGCCTTCGAAAGTGCTCGGGTAGGTGACCAGGGCTGCATGAGGATACAAGTCGCGCAGCGAGTACAGCCGAGCGCCCGACCCCTTTTCCCGCGATTCCTCCTCCAGCCTGTCGTAAATGAAGTGAAGAGCGACCCCCTGCCGGGCCGCCCACTTCTCCAGCCATTCCGCGTAGGATCGACCCTCGTCCTCGGAGGAGTGCGAAACGATGAGCCGGGCGTTCGGCAGGTTCAGCATCTGGACCAGCGAGATGGCCTGCTCTATGCCCTTGTGCTGCACGACCCGGGTCGGTTGGAGGATCAGCAGGTCATCGGGGCCGAATCCCATCTGTTCCCTGAACTGCCTGTCCGACCCGCTTGCGCGGGAGGGCTTCCTGTCGAAGTCCATCACATTGAAAACGACCGTGGCGGCGACGCTTCGCCGGGCGGCAAGCTCCGCCTGGGCGACAGAACTGATCACCACATGCCTGATGGAGGGCAGATCCGGCGGAAATGCCATGTTGAGGATGTCCTGACAGGCGTTGGAGAGAAATTTCGGCCGCTCCCAGGAAAAATCGTGATGATGGGCGATGGTCGGGATACCGGTCTCGGCGATGAGCTCCGTGAGCGCAACGCCCAGGGGCAAATGCATGGGGATGGAGAGGGCATTCTCGGGAATGATCAGATCGATATCGAAGCGATCCAGGAACTCGTAGAGCTTGTCCTTGAGAAAGTCTTTCTGCGAGTGCAAGGCGTTCGTGAGGAGGCGGCTGCGTTTCTGCGCGCCGAAAAGGGCGCGGGTGAGCGCCTCCGTTGCAGGATGGCCGAAAAAGGCTTCCGGCACCAGCATGCTGGTCTCAGGATCCCTGTCCAGTTTTCCGGCAAACCAGTAGACCTTGTGACCGAACTCCCGGACGCTGGAGGCCCACTTCTCGGCTTCCAGGCTGACCCCGTCCAATCCCTGAAAGCGCGTCGATACGAAACCGACGTTCAGCGATCTCTCCTGCTGTGCGGGCTCCTGCATTGGGTCTCGACTCACAGAATCAACATGTTCGGAAAGAGGAAATGCAGAAGCGCGACAACGACGCCTGCGATTCCCAGCGGGACCCTGTACGTCAAAGCTGTCCGGGAGAGCTTTT
>DATKLB010000296.1:0-24364 GCA_035542615.1 Spirochaetia bacterium
GTGTGCATAGTCGGCTTCACCTTCACCCGCTCGGGCCTTCAAAGGAGCCGTGGCGGATTCCCTATCGGCGCGCGCCGCGGGCTCGTGTGCCGGCGAGCTCCCGCCATCGGAAGCAGCCCGCGAGGTGATCGTTCACGACTCCGACTGCCTGCAGGTGAGCATAGACGATCGTAGAGCCGACGAAAGAAAAGCCTCTGGCCTTGAGATCCCTGGAGAGTGTATCGGAAAGCTCACTGCGCGGCGGGACCTCTGAGATCGCCCTCCAGCGATTGAGGACGGGCTTCCCGTCCACCCACCTCCACAGGTAGGCGTCAAAGGAGCCGAACTCCTCCTGGATATCGAGGAACCTGCGCGCGTTGGTGATCGAGGATTCGATTTTTGCGCGATTGCGCACGATCCCGGGGTTGCCGACCAGCCTCTCGATGTCGCGCTTTGCGAACCGGGCCACCCGTTGGGGGTCGAATCCCCGGTATGCCTGCCGATATGCGTCCCGCTTTCGAAGGACCGTAAGCCAGGAGAGACCCGCCTGCGCGCCTTCGAGGATCAGGAACTCGAAATGCCGCGCGTCGTCGTGAACCGGCACGCCCCACTCCTCGTCGTGGTACAGCGTGAGGATCTCGGTTCCGGCAGCCCAGCCGCACCGCGCGACTTTCGACGTCATGCGGATCCCTTCACGGACCTGCCTTCGCAGAACCAGTCGATCAGCCGGCGGGCCACCGTCATGCGCCCGGGGATCTGCGGAAGGGCGTCCGCCGTGTACCACCCGGCGTCCGAAAGCTCGTCACCATCCACCACGATCTCACCGCCGGCGTGCTCCGCTGTGAAGGCGATCATCAGGGAGTGCGGGAACGGCCAGGGCTGGCTCGCGAAGTACCGCAGATTGGTCACCTCGATCCCCGTCTCCTCGCGCACCTCGCGATGCACGCATTCCTCGAGGTTTTCCCCCGGGTCCACGTAGCCGGCAAGCACGCTGTAGAGGCCAGGCGGAAACCGGGTGGCGCGCGCGAGCAGGATCCGATCCCCCCGCACCACGGCGACGATCACCGCCGGCGAGATCCGGGGGTAGCTCAGGCTTCCGCATGTCGGACATTCCCGAGCCCGCTCGCCAGATCGAAGGTTCGTTGCCGTGCCGCAACGGCCGCAGAAGCGGTGCGAAGCGTCCCAGTCCACGACCTCCAGGGCCCGCGCGGCGAGCGCAAAGAATGCGTACGAGATGCCGTCGAAAAGGGACCTCAGATTCTCAAATCGAAAGCCGTCCGGAACCGAGGCGCCCGGTGGTATGCCGACTGCCCGGCAGGCATGGCCGTCGGCAAACCCCAGGAGGTGGGAGGCGTCGCCCGGCAGACCAAGAGCGCCGAGGTCTTCGAGGAAGGGCACGCTGAGCTCATTAGTCGCGCCTGCGACGAGGATGCTGCTTCCCTGGCAGGCGAACCAGAAAGAAGCGCCGGAAGCGGTTGGGTCTTCCGTCCAGCCTGGGACAAAACGATCGAACGATGAGAGAATGCTTTGCTGCTCCTTTTTGCCCACCTGGCGACGTTAGCAACAAACAGGTGGCTTGGAAAGTGGATCAGAAAGATTCAAAATGGTTACTAATAACACTAAGTGTGTCAAAATAACACAAAAGAGACGATGTCTGCCACCTGGAATCTTCAACTATTATATCATTCAATTCATTATGGAGAAATAAATTATACGAATATTACACTTCCTGGCACGGTTCCTGCTTAACTATTGGCGTGATTCATGAAAGCATTAGGAGGTGCGATATGAACCTGATCCGTTATTCACCGAACACGTTGGACCTTCTGGACAATGTTTCAAGCTGGTTCGACGACATGTTTGTGGAGCCGGTTTTCGGCCGCGGAGCTGTTCCGGCTGTGGACGTGAAAGAGACCGACTCACAATACCTCATGGAGGTGGAGCTTCCGGGACTGTCCGAGAAGGATGTCGAGGTGAAGCTGGACAACAAGCTCCTCACGATCTCCTCCCGCAAGGAAGAGAACAAAGAGGAGAAGAAGGACGGCTACCTGATTCGCGAGCGCAGGTCGTCCAGTTTCGCGAGGAGCTTCGTGCTCCCCGAGGGGATCGACAGGGAGAAAATCTCCGCCGAGTTCAAGAACGGCGTTCTCAACCTGAGCTTCCCCAAGAGCCCGGCTGCGAAACCCAAGACCATCGAAGTCAAGGCAAACTGAAAGTTCGAGTGACCCGAGGGAAAGCCGCGCCGGCCATTCTGGCCGAGCGCGGCTTTTTTATTTCACGACCGTTCGAAACCGCGCGTAGGCCTTTTCCCAGGTCTCCCGATCCCTCGGGGCAAACTCGCGAATCGGAAAGGCCGCCCGAATCATCGACCTGGCATCGGACAGCTTCGCGATAACCCCGAGCCCCATCGCCTGCACCATCGCATTGCCCACCGCGGTGGCTTCCTCGGGTCCAGCCACGACTTTCACGCCGCAGGCGTTGGCCGCCAGCTGGTTGAGGAAGACATTCCTCGAGCCGCCGCCGACGATGTGAACGACGGTGCTGGGCTTTCCGCTCACCGCGGCGATCTGCTCGGCAACCATCCGGTATTTCAAGGCCAGGCTCTCATACACGGCACGCAGCATGGTGCCCCTGTCGCGCGGCGCCTCCTGCCCGGTGCGGCGGCAGAAGGCAGTGATCGCCTCTTCCATGTTCGACGGGTTGTAGAATCCCGGGTCGTCGGGATCGATGAAGGCCGCGAGCGGAGCTCCCTTCTCCGTCATGCGATTCATCTCATCCCAGTCAAGCTCCCTGCCGTCGCGCCCGCGCCAGGCCCGGCGCAGCTCCTGCACCAGCCATGTGCCCATGCAGTTCTTCAGGAGCCGGATGTTGCCGATCCCGCCCTCGTTGCTGATGTTGGCTGCCATCGCCTCCTCCGTCGTGATGGGCTTTCGCACCAGCTTTCCGACCAGCGACCATGTCCCCGAGCTGATGATGAGCGCGTTCGCCGGATTTCCGATCGGCGCTGCCGCGTAGGCGCTCGCCGTGTCATGGGAACCCACCGCGAGGATCCGGGCCCGGTTGAGACCCAGCGAGGCTGCCAGCTCGGCCCGGAGCTCTCCAACCGGTGCACCGGGAGCCACGATCTCGGGCATGAGCCACGGGGGAATGCCGAGAGCGCGCAGGATCTCGCGGCTCCACTTGCGCTTTTTCGAATCCATGAGCTGCGACACGCTTGCCCAGGAGGAGTCGATGGCGGTGACCCCGCCGAGGCAATAGGAAAAGAGCGTCGTGATCGGGAGAAATCGCACGCCCTTTTTCAACAGGCCGGCCCGGTTCTGCACCAACCAGAGGAGCTGGTTGGACAGGTTGAAGGGCTGAAAGTGGATTCCCGTGATCTCATACATGCGGCGGGCATCCAGGCGAGCCTTCACCTGGTCCACCATTCCGTCCAGCCGGTGGTCCCGATAGCTGTACACGTGCCCCAGTGTGACGCCGTCTTCCGTGACGAGCGCGCCGTCCGTGCCCCACGCGTCTATCCCGATCGAGTCGACGGCGTCACTGACGTCGCGGCGGTAGGCGCGAAGCCCCTGCACGATCTGGGAGTAGATGTACAGCTCGTCCCAGAAGGTCCGCTCCTCCACCTTTCCCGTTCGATCGGCCATGTACAGGGTGGCCGGCTCATGGCTGAAGCGATGCACCTCCCGCAGGGAGAATCCGTTTCCATCGAACACGCCGGCGAAGCACTTTCCGCCGGAGGCCCCGATATCCGTCGCAATGACTCTCGCGCTCGTCCCCATGACCGCACCTCCCTTTCGGTGCAAGACGGTATCACCACCGGGTATGTGAGGCAAGCTTGCGCGCGGCGCCGTTTCCAGCCGCCAAGCTTGACCGGGGTTGGCGGGCCGGCTACTTTCCTGTCATCGCATGGCCACGCTCTTCGACCGGTTCGCGGAATCCATCAGCTCCACCTGGAGGCTTCTCTCGGATACGACAAATTATCTGAGCCGGATGAAGATGCTGGACGAGTACGAAAGTGAGCTCAGGGGCTGGCGCGATCGTCTGGCGCACAACCGCACAAACACGCAGGTGGCCAGGGAAGTGCGAAACGATATCGTCGCCCTGCGGAAGCTGCTGCGGTCCCAGGGACATGATCTGCGCCTCGGCTCAAAGGACATCGTCGTCGAGGGGTGGAGACACGACGATGCAATGGGAGAGGGCTTCCGCCGCCTTGTGCTCGGGCTCGCGGAGGACGACGTGTACTACGTCGCCGGCGATGCCAACCACATCGACCTTGCCGAGATGCTGGAGAGCCAGTGCCGGTCCCGGCGCAGGTGCAAGCCCTACTCCCTGCACTGCCTGTGGTACCGCTGGCGCAGCGATGTGCTTGTGCTTTCGGGCGCCGCCTCCGAAACGGCCGAGCAGTTCGAGGAGTTCACCCGGTATTTCCAGACCAGCAAGGAGCTGCTTCTGCGGAAGCTTTCCAGCCTGTAGCGGCGTTCCGGTCGCTTCGATCAGCCCGCCCGCGTCACCCTCGCTCCTTCGGCATGTGATCGGGACAGAATGTGTGAGAAAACAACATGCCGGTCCTTCGCACAACGTATTCCGAAAGGGGCAGCCATTCCTCGTTGGCTCCGTCTCCGAGCCGGATGCGCCGGCACACCGAGCACATGGGAAGGATGTGGCCCACGTCACGGGCAAGGTCCCTGAGCACGACGAGCTCCGTGACGTCCCGGGCAATGCCCTGAGTCCCCTGGCGGTTCTGCGGCAGCGGGCCACCGGGAATCTGCGGTCCCAACCCGAAGGAGTTCAGGGAAACATAAATGAAGTCCAGGTCGTACTGACGGGGAGCTCCCGATTTGGTCATGAGACGGATCTGGAGGTTCCTCGTGGCGCGCTGGGATCGACGCCGCTCCCGCAGGGGCCAGTATGCCACCTGGCGGTCGTCCGGATGAACGATGTCGATCAGCTCCTTGCCCACAAGCTCTTCCTTCGAATATCCCAGGAGTCGTTCCGCGGTGTCATTGATGAAAATCGTGCGCCCTGCGGAATCCAGGACATAAATGATTGCAGGAGAATGCTCGACGAGACCCCGGTACAGGATGTCCAACCTGTCCAGCTGTTCCTGGAGCTGGGTCTGTATTGTCGTGTCTCGAAAAACAAGGAGCCATCCCGCGAGCTTTCCCTGGTCATAGCGGGGGACGGAAACGAGCTCCGTCGGAATTTCCATGCCAAAGCTGCTCTGAAGCCGTATCGGGAGCCCCGGAAGGATCGAGCCCGTCCTCTCGACAGAGAAGATCGTCTCCAGCATGCCCTGGGACGCGGGGGCAACAATCGAGTCCAGATGGTATCCGAGCACGTCGTCCCGTCGGAAGCCGGTGATCTCCTCCGCGGCTTTGTTCCAGGAGAGAAGCATCCCGTCGCTGTCGCAGAGCGCCACGATCTCCTGCAGCTCGTCAGCGTCGATGTTCAGGCTCATGATCCATTATGGGTTCACACGCCCTGCCAATGCAAGGAAGGTGTCAGGTCTTCTTCTCTTCACTCCTGCACCGTGATCATGACTTTCATTGCCTTCTCCCGGTTGGCGTCGATGTACTCGTAGGCCTTCTTGTAGTCCGCGAAGGCGAAGTGATTCGTCACCAGCGGCTGGAGCTTCACTTTCTCCGAGCCGATCAGCTCGATCGCCTTTTTCCAGTCGGGCTCCTGGTACATGAGAGTCCCGATCAGCCGAAGCTCCCGGTCCTGGACCGTGCCCATATCGACCTGAGGCTTCTCGCCGAAAACCCCGACAACCACGATGTCGGTCCCCTTGCGCGCCACGGCGACTGCCTGCGATATGGTTGCCCCCGCCCCGACACATTCGAGAATGAGGTCCGCCTTCTCCTCGCCGAAGCTGTCGCGGATGCGGGCTTGCAGATCCTCCCTGCCGGTATTCACCGCCACGTCGACCCCGCAGTCCTTCGCCAGTCCGAGTCGGTAGTCTGACACGTCCGTGATCATCACCTTCGAAGCGCCCATGCCCTTTGCCACCTGGGAGGTCAGGTTGCCGATGGGTCCCGCGCCCAGGATGAGCACCTTTTTCCCTTTCACCCCGCCGCCGCGCGTAATCGCGTGCACTCCCACGGCCGTTGGCTCCACCATGGCGCCGTGGTCGTAGCTGGTTCCGGAGGGCAGCTTCAGGACGAGCCGGGCGTCGAGGGCAAACAGCTCCGACGCTGCTCCCGTGGTCTGAAAGCCCATGACCTTGAGGTTGTCACAGATGTGGTAGGCGCCATGCCGGCACGGATAGCAGGTTCCGCAGGTGACCTGGGGCTGGAAGGTCACGGGGTCGCCGATCCTGAAACTCTTCACCCCTGGTCCCAGCTTTTCGACGACTCCCGACACTTCGTGGCCCTGGACAACCGGGTAAGGCGTAAGGGCGTGTTTTCCGTGGTAGACGTGGATATCGGACCCGCACACGCCGATCCGCTTTATGCGAAGCACAACCTGTCCAGGGTCAGGCTCGGGGGCCGGCACGTCCCTGAGCTCGATGACCCCCGGCGATGTCATGACGGCCTGTTTCATGAAGACCCTCCCTGTATTCTTTCGATTATGAATCCGAGGGTTAGTTTGTCAAGAATGTGCGCTAACTGGTCATCGAAGGCTATTGTACTCGCTGTCGCTTTTTTGTAAAATCGTGCTGCTCATTCACCATGGCCGAAATTCCTGCAAGACAGCCGACAGTCGACATTGCGCTTCTGAAAAAACTCGGAGCTGAGTACCGCGCTGCCACTGCTCTCCCCCTCCTCCTCGTGGACCCGCTCGGGCGCCGGATCTGGTCCCTGGGCGCCTGTCCGCTGTGCGCTCGCCTTGGCTCGTCGCGCAGGCTCAAGAAAATCTGCTGCGACTACGAGCGCCTCGCCGTGGAAGAGTCGCTGCGCTGGGGAGAACCCTACATATCGGCGTGCCCCCTGGGTCTCGTCACCTTCGCGGTGCCCCTGTCCCGGGAAAAAAGGCTCATAGCCGGCCTGGTGAGCGGCTTCTCCATCCTCCCCCAGATGGAGACGGACATCCGTGAGGAAGTGACGCGCAGCATCCGGCGGCTTCGCCTGCGCGGGCGCACCGGGTCCCGTTTACGATTTTCGTTTCGCGTCGTCCCCTCCGAAACCCTTCGCCGGGACGCCAATCTGCTCTTCGAGCTGACCGGACGCTACGGTGCGAACGACCTGGAGCTCATCCATGAAAGCCATGAACGCAGCATCCAGCAGTTCACGATCGCCAATTTCATCCACGATGCCCGCAAGGAGAAGCAGGACCTGGTGTCCTCCCTCGTTCGCATGCAGAACGAGATCATCGACAAGGTGGTGCTGGGGGATCTGAGCGGCTCGCGCGAGATCATCAACAGGTACCTGGGGGCAATCCTGCTGGAAACCGGAATGAACTTCAGTCGCCTGAAGGTCCGACTCCTGGAGTTGATCGTCATCATCTCGCGCGCCGCAATCGAGAAAGGAATCAGCGCGGACGGCCTCCTGGGCCCCCGGTATTCCTACCTGACGGACATCAACGCCGCGGAGGGCTTCGATGATCTTTTCTGGAAGGTCACGACGGTCCTCGAGAACTTCAATCGGACCGTTTCCGAGGAGATCGGCCGCAAAGCCTGGGCGCACATGACGAGGATGCGGGACTACGTTCAAAAGCATTTTACGGAAAAGGTATCTGCCGCCAATGTCGCGGCCGCGGCAGGCCTGAGCGTCAGCCGGGCTCTTCACCTGTTTCGAATCGAAGGCGGAACATCGCTCTCCGCGTACATTGCCCGCCAGAGGATCGATTTTTCCAAGTACCTGTTGTCGCACACGCATGCCAGCATCGCGTCGATCGCCTCCGACTGCGGGTTCTTCGACCAGAGCCACTTTTCCAAGACATTCGCGGCCCTCGAAGGCATCCCGCCGCTGCGCTATCGCACGCGCATCAGGGGGTCGGGCTGAAGCATCTTCCCCGAGCGCTGCCGGCCTGGCTGCTGATCGTCCCCGGCGTCGTCTATGAGGCTTTCCACGGCCACTCGCTGGACCGCCGGATGCTCGAGTTGCTCCAGGAATATCGCTGACGCGGACGCGTGTCCGGCCCACATGGCCCTTGCCTGTCATTCTTTCCTTTCATACCATCGAATGAGTGGCGGCAGAAATTCGCTTCGAGCACGTCTCCTTCCGCTACGAGGACTCCGACTCCGCGGATTCCGACATTTTCACTGACGTCAGTCTGGATCTGCCGGCAGGCGTCATCTCCCTGGTCGGTCAGAACGGCGCGGGGAAGTCCACGTTTCTCCTCCTTGCCGGCGGCGTCCTTCTGCCCGGAGCAGGTACTGTCCACGTGCGTGGCAATGACACGGCCGACCTTCGCGACGAGGAAAAGCGCCATCGACTGGTTTCGATTATCTATCAGAATCTCGAGTTCGAAACGGAGAAACCGATCGGAGACCTTCTGGATGAAGTCTATTCGTCAGGCTTTCATGAGCACAAAAGCGGTGACTTCGTCAGGGAGCTTGTCAACGTCTTCGAGCTCGCCCCATTCCTCGGCCGCAGGACGCAGGAGGTGAGCAAAGGGGAGCTGCAGCGGACGATCCTCGCGTTCAGCCTCCTGTACGGCTCTCCGGTATTGCTGATGGACGAGCCGATTTTCGCACTCGAAGATGCGCAGAAAGAGCGGGTCATGGGGTACCTCGTGCGGTACGTGCAGCGCAACAACCTCTGCCTGCTGTATTCGGCGCACGAGCTGGACCTCTCGGAGAGGTACTCCGACTATCTTCTCTTGTTCCCGCCGGGCGCGCATCCCCGGCTGGGGAGGACGCGGGAGATGTTCACGCGGGAGAAAATCGAAGAAGCCTACCAGGTGCCTTTCGTCATGTTGCGGCGAAAGGAGGCGGTCTTCCGGCAGCGTCTCATCGACGCGGATCGAGCGCGGCGTCGGTCCCCGTAGGAGCGTCGTGTCGCCACCCGCGGGCCCTGCCGCCCTATCCCTTCTTCCTGTCCCACTCCGCGGCTTTCGGCATGATCACCGTCTGGTAATACTTCCTGGTAATCGGGTAAAAGGAAAGGACGATCACGCCTGCGATGAAGAAGACCGCTGCTATTGGGCCCACGAGGAGCTGGATGCCCAGCTTCGCGCCATCGGTCTGGGGAACGTTGGCAACATAGCCGAAGCCGGCAAGGACCCAGCCGGTGATCACATTGGCCACCGCCACCCCCACCTTGTTCATGAAGTTCCAGATCCCGTAGAAAGCCCCCTCGCGCCGCACGCCGGTTTCCGCATAATCCAGCTCCACGGCGTCAGGGACGATCGACCACGGCATCACGTAGTGCGTGGAGAAGCCGACCCCGGCGATTGCCATGACACCATAGAAGAATGTCGGTCCCATCTGCCGCGCAAAGAGGAAAATGACGAACACCGCCACTGTCACGAGCGCCATGCCGATGTTGTACGACCACTTTTTTCCGATTGTCTTGGAAACGAACGTCCAGGCGGGAATAAAGACCAGGACAGGAACGAGGAGACAGATCAATGCGAACACGAATGAGGCGCTCCCGCCATAGATGTATTTGAAGTAGTAGATCAACGCGCCCTGGATGATCGCTGTCCCGCCGATGTGCAGCGCAAAGGACGTCAGCGCGAGCATGAACGGCCTGTTGTGAAACGCCGCGGCATACGTCTCGATAATGCCCTGCTGCCCGGAGGCTTCCTCCTGCGCGCGAACCGGTTCCTTCACGGTGAGTACCGTGATGAAGGCCGTGCCGAGCATGACTGCTCCCATCACGACCGCCATGACAGTCCACCCGGTGTCGGGGCTGGCAAAGGCGCCGGCAATCTTCAGGACGAGACCCGCGCCGAGGAAAGTCCCGACAACGGCAAAGCTCATGCGGAACGCGTTCAGGCTGGTTCTCTCGTCGAAGTCGGGGGTCAGCTCGGGCGTGAGAGATCCATAGGGTATGTTCACCATGGTGAAAGCGGTCGTGAGCAGACAATAGGCAAGCGCCATGTAGATGAAAAGCCAGACCTGGCTCTCGATATGGGGATTGGTGTACTGCACGATCATCGTGAAAAAGAGAAAGATGGCGCCCCAGAACATCCACGGGCGGCGCCGTCCCCAGCGGCTTCGCGTCCGGTCGGACAGGTAGCCAACGGTGGGGTCCGTGATTGCGTCGCAGACCTTGCCGATCAGCATCGCGGTCCCCGCAAGCCCGGCGCCCAGCCGGGCGATATCTGTCATGAAGTTCAGGAGGTAGAACCCCATGATCGTGAAGAACAGGTTGCCTCCGAGATCGCAAACCCCGAAACCCAGCTTCGTCCCGAGGCTCAGACTTTTCCCTTTCATCCGGCGCCTCCCTGTGACGCACGCCGATTATGGGGTCACCTGCGGGCGATGTCAAATCGCGGCGTTCTCGATTGCCTGCGACGAGCGTTCAGCGCCCCTGGGCCGCTGGACGGCGACGATTGACACCGTGCTGCGGGCTTGTGTCACAGTACCGGGGTGAAAGGCTCACGGTTGAAAAGACCGCTTGTCCTTGCGCACCGCGGCTTGCACGCCGTTCACCCTGAGAACTCGCTCGCCGCTTTCCGCGCAGCCTTCGACGTCGGGGCGGACGGCATAGAGTGCGATGTGCAGAAGGGCCCCGACGGCTCGTTTGTCGTCGTTCATGACCCGCCCCCCGCTCCACGGGGCTGCCATGCGCCTCCACGTCTCGATGCGATGCTCGCTTCCCTCCCGCCCGGGGCGTTTCTCAATCTCGAGCTGAAGGCAGACACGCTGCGGCCGTCTGACTGCCCGCGCATTTTCGAAGCCCTCGCGCGACGTCCGTTTCCCGGGCCTGTCCTGGTGTCCTCATTCGATCCGCGGCTTCTGCCCTATTTCAAGGCCCGCGGCACGTCGGTCGGGCTTCTCGTCGGCGAAGAAGCCGCGCGGCTGGGCTGGGCGGGGATGACGAAAGAGATACGGCGGCTGAGACCCGATTACCTCAACCTGCCGATACTGATGTTTGAGATCCTGGGCAAGCGCAGAGCGCGCCTCCTGGCGCTGCTGTTCCGAGCCCTCGGCTTCTCCCTTGCCTTCTGGACTGTCAACAGGAGGGAAGAGGTCGATCGTGTGCGGAAGCTGGCCAGGATCATCATCACGGACGAGGTCCTGACAGTCCGAAGAGCGCTGTGAGGTCGGGAAGTCGAGAGCGGTTTTTCGTGCAATGCGTGGCGCCCGCGCGCACGATATCATTGTAGGAGGGCCGACCGATGAAGACAGATTCTCTCAAGGTTACGGGGGTGATTCCTGCCGCTCCCGATGCGGTCTACAAGGCGTGGCTGAGCGGCAAGGAGCACGGTGAAATGACCGATACCCCGGCGGCGCGGATAACGGCACGGGTTGGCGGGAAGTTCACCGCCGGGGGTGGCTATATGTGGGGAACGACTCTGGCACTGGACCCGCCCCGCAAGATCGTCCAGTCCTGGCGAACAACCGAGTTTCCCGACGGTGCACCGGACTCGCGCCTGGAAGTGATATTGGAGCAAGCCAAAAGCGGCACAAAGATTACCATCGTCCAGACGGAAATCCCGCCGGGCCAGGGCGCCAGTTACCGGCAGGGCTGGATCGATTACTATTTCGCGCCCATGAAACGATACTTCGCCGCAAAGGGTGGAAAGGGCTAGATGAGTCTGCTTCTGTCCGCCGGGCGGCGGACGGCAAAGAGCACGGTGCCGGCGGTCGTTGTCATTCTCGCAACCCTGATGTTCAGCGGCGCCTGCGCCACCACGCAGCCCAACGGCTACGGGTGGCCTGCCGTCTATCATCCTTCGCGCCTCGCCCAGCCAGCCCCGCCACGCGCCTCCGAGGACCCGTCCGTCGTTGCATTGAGAGCGAAGCTGGTCCAGGGCGCGAACGCCGTGCTGGGCCGTACTGAGCTGTCCATCCGCGGCAGACGGTTCACGATGGACTGCACGGGAACGGTACTGGCGATCTACTGGTACGCCGGCATCGATTTGTCACGGGATTTTCCCAAGCTCAAAGGCAGTGGAGTTTCGCGCATCTACCAGACCCTTCGGCGCCGCGACCTCCTCTATACAACGGTGCATCCGCTGTCCGGAGACATCATCTTTTGGGACAACACGTACGACGAAGGCGGCTACGATGGATGGGATAACCCGCTCTCTCACACGGGTATGGTTGTCAGCATCGATCCGGAAGGCACAATCGCCTACGTGCACTACCACATCCGTCGGGGCATCACAATCGACTATATGAACCTGGAAAACCCCAACGTGCAGAGCAGGATGGAAAACGGCAGCCTCAAGGTCATCAACTCCCCGCTCCGTCTTGCCGTGCCTGGCAGGCCGCATCCTGCGCGATGGCTGGCCGGGCAACTGTACCGGGAGCTGGGCCTGGGCTACCTCCTGCAGTGAGTGGGCAGCCGGCTGAGCCGATGCCGGGCAATAAGTCGCACATGCGTTGACAACCGGGGGAAAGGGTTTAGACTGGGGTAAAATGCCCCCAAAGAATCCTTTTCTCCTGTACCTCCGGTCCCGGCTTTCTCGCTCACTTTCCATCGCTGCCGGGATCCTCGTGGTCCTCGCTCTCGCTTTCCTGCGGGAGCGCTCCGTGGTTCCCATTCTGGTCATCCTGCTCGCGTATGCAGCCGTGACCTTTGCGGTCTTTTTCTCCCGCAGGGGAGTTGCGGAAATCGTGAAGGAAAGCGAGGAAGACAGGGAGGCAAAGGTGCGCGCCAGAATCGCCCGAGTCGCGCAGGTGCGGGAACGGATCGCGGTCCTCAGGCTCGGGGACGAGAGGATCAGAAAGGCCGTCGAGTATTTCCTGCAAGAGTCCGGCTCGTACCTGGAGAAATGCCGGGAGCTCACCCAGTATTCTCCAGTGGCCAACGAAAGAATCGAACGCGTCCTCGAGATCTGCCAGGTCTTCCTGGGGGAGCGTGACGAGGAGTCCACGGGCCGTCGCTACGGTGTGCCGAGCTCCGCGGACGCTCCGGGCGCTGGCACGACCGAAGGTCGTGCGGAGGCGGAAGGCTTCGCCCACGACATCATGGAGTGCGCGCGCATCATCAAGGAGAAAACGGTGGACGACCTGCTCGGCGTGAGCGATGCCGAGCGACTTACAATCGCAAAAGAGCTGGAAGAAGACATCAGATGAAAAAGACGGCCCTCGCGTGCATCGTGGCCCTCTGCGTGACAACGCTCGGCGCGTTCGCGCTTTCGGCGAACCTGCGATCCGTGGAGATGGACGTTGTAGTCCGCACCGACGGGAAAGCGCATTTCTATGAAAGCCTCGACTGGCAGTCGACCGGCGGGCAGATGCACGGGTTCTATTTCGAGGGCGCGGCGGTCGCCCCTGTCTTCAACAGGGAGCAATGCTATGCCGATCTGGCCGGCAACCGGCGCGTGGGACTCGACATCAGGGATCTCGGCGGACGCAGGTATGACGTAGTCCTCTCCGGGGGTCAGGGATTCACCGGCTCGGCGCTCTATTTCCTTGCGTATGGGGGAGACCTCGCCGGCCCGGGCCTGATCGGTTGGACGACATCGCCCGATTTCGGAGAGCTCCTCTATTTCGACTGGGCGCCAGAGCAGTGGGACCAGCCCCTGGAGCACAGGACGATCAGGATCGTCCTGCCCCTGACTGTGGCGGGAGAGAAAGTCGACCAGGATGCGCTGAATCGTTTCGGCTTTCGAACCGAGCCGTATGTAAACAGGCAAAACAGCATCGATGCGTACGGAACAAAGGGAACCGATGGAGCGTGGTACCTGACCCTGAGATTCAGCCAGGAAAAGGTGGAAGCACGGCAGACCCAGCGCCTCCAGTTCTATTTGAAAAGGGCCGCTGTCCCCGTATTTGCAGCGGCCCCCTTTCGTTCGAACGCTCCAGCCACAGGCGGTCAGACAACAGGCGCGGCTGCCCCGCTCGCATCCCGCGTACGCCTCACTCCCCCGGCAATGGGTATCATTTTTGCGGTCGTCCTGGTCCTTATCCTCCTCCTGTACGTTCTGAAGACGCGCGGCTACGAGAGGACGATGGAGAAAGTGCAGGGGATCAGGTGGGCTGGCGATAACTGGATCCCGCCGAAGCTCTACGGCGGCACCTACCAGGTCAAGGGAAAAGTCGTGAAGGATCTCCATCCCGTCGAGGCCGCGCTGCTTCTGGAAATGCCTCTGCAACGAGTGGTGGCGATCATGCTCGAAGGCCTCAAACGGCAGGGAGTGATCGAGGTCGTCTCCGAGGATCCCCTGCAGATCAGGATTCTCACCGCGCGAAAAGCGGAGCATGAATACGAGGAGCTCTTCCTTCAGGCCTTTGACACGAAAGGGGCGGTGCTGTCGGGATTGCTGGCGGATTTCTTCGAGAAGGTGCTCACCAACCTTCAGCAGAAGATCTGGGACTGCGACATCGATCTAACGAAGGAATACTACAGGAAGAAACTGGAGCAGCGGGAGGAAACCGAGCAGGACCGGACCGAGCCGTACTTCTGGTACTGGTCCTCATACCGATGGATCTACTGGAACACGGCCGTCTATGCAGGCGTCCATCTCCCCCACGACTTCTCGGCCGACTATCGGACCTTCATGGCGTCCGCGTCGTGCTTCAAGGGGTGCTTTGCTCCCCCGCAGGCAGCCACCGGAGGCGTCGGTGCATGTTACTCTGCCTGCCACAACGCGTGCCATTCCGCGTGCCACCATGCCTGCCACTCGGCCTGCCATTCGGCGTGTCACTCCGCATGCCATTCGGCCTGTGTTTCCGGGGGCGCGCATTGAAGCTGGGCTGGATCGACGAGTTCTTCAAAGACGCGGGTGATCACATCTTTGCGCGACAGGAGGACGAGGTGATCATCCTCCCGCCGAACCAGGTCTACAAGGCGAACGCCACTGGCATCGCCATCGTGGAGCACATGCTCCGCGGAGGGCGGGTACGGAACATCCCCGGCATCAGGGATGAGCACCGGGCCCGCGAGGTGGCAGCCTTCGTGTCGTGTCTTCGTGCCCGGTATCTCGGAGAGACTGGCGATGACTCACAGCTTGAGACCGTTCCCTACTCCTTCCAGTTCACACGGCTTCCCATCCTCGGGGAGATCGCCGTCACCTGGCGATGCGACAACGCGTGTCGGTTCTGCTACGCCGGTTGCGGGACGGAGGTCCACGCGGGCACTCCGCGCGCGGTCTCGGGAACCGACGGGAAGGAGATGAGCCGGGAGGAGGTGAAACGCATCCTGCGCATCTTCCGGGAAGAAGCGAGGATCCCCTTTTTCTCCTTCACGGGAGGGGAGCCGCTCCTCCGCGGCGACCTGGAGGACATGATCCGCCACGCCCGACGGCTTGGCCTGCAGGTGAATCTCGTCTCCAACGGCACGCACGCGGATGCGCGACGAGCGAAGAGCCTGTTTCGCGCGGGACTTCGCACCGCTCAAATCAGCGTGGAGAGCCCCGACGAACAGATCCACGACCGGTTGACAAGTCGTCCGGGCTCCTGGCGCCGGACTCTGCGCGGAATCCGCAGCCTGCGGGAGGCCGGCATCTCAGTGCAGACAAACAGCACGGTCACCGCGCTCACGGCTTCGGACGCGCACCTCATGCCGGCATTTCTCAAGAGCCTGGGAGTCGGCAGGTTCGCGATGAACCTGTACATCCCCGGCGCCCGCAGCCCGGGCAGCCGCGGCCCGGGTGACGGCAGCCAGGCCGAGCAGGACGATCTGTTTCTCCCCTATTCCCAGGCAGGATCGATCATCGACAGGGTTCGAGCCGCGGCGCGTCGCGAAGGCCTGGCGTTCTTCTGGTACTCGCCAATCCCCCATTGTCATTACAACACGATTGCGCGCGGGTTGGGCAACAAATCCTGTGCTGCAATGGACGGTTTGCTGTCTGTCTCGCCTGCCGGCGATGTTCTGCCCTGCTCGTCGTACCCCGAGCCCATGGGCAATCTCTTGGAGACCGATTTCAGCGAGGTCTGGTTTTCCGAACGGGCACGGTTCTTCAAGGAAAAGAAGTATGCCCCTGCCGAGTGCGAAGGGTGCGAAAGCTTCACCGCATGCCAGGCAGCGTGTCCTCTCTACTGGCGGCAGGTTGGCACGGGTGAAATCAGAAACCCGCGACGCGCCGCGGCGTGCGTTGTGCAGTGAGGAGCAGGAACAATGGAAATGCGATACGTCATTCCCCGGGTCGCTCTGCCCGCACGGTTGGCCATCTTCGCAGGGTTCGCGGTGGCGGGCTTTTGCCTGCAGATTCTCGCTCCCCCGGGGCTCGGCTTCGTTCTCGGGACCGCGCTCATGATTCCCGGGCTCGTGTTCGTCTCCGCTCACGGCTTTCGCAACAAGCCAATGGATGTCAGCCAGGAGGACTGGCAGCCCGCCTCGGTGCGCGAGTTCGACAGGATCAAGAGCAATCTGCAGCTGACCCGCCAGAAGCGGTTCTCCGTGATCTACCGCTCGGGGTTCGGGTGGTTCGTGGCCGTGGTGCTCGCCCTGGGCAGCCTCGTGCTGTTCATGAGCGATCTGCGTTTCGCGGCTCTCGTGACTTTCGACGCGCTTGTCCTGCTGATTCCCTTCCTGCTCACGGGCAACGTCAAGCTCTGGACTCCGAGCGAGCTCGCGTTCCGCATGCGCGTTTTCGACCCCATCCTCTCGACCGAGGAGGCGGAGGGAGGTGACATCATCATCACCCCGTACCTCAAGCTCGACAAGGACAAGGAGGGTCACGAGGTTCCCGAGGACATACGGCTCATGGTCGAACCGCGGCGAAAACCCACGGACTTCCTTGGCGTGCAGCTGCAGGTTGCTGTGAACAAGGGTCCCAACGGCACCGTTCCGTACCTGTATGCGGTGTTTCTCTGCCGGGGAAAAGGTGAGACGTATCAGAAGCTCAGCGCCATGGGCTATGACGAGTTCGTGAAGGAGCCGGGAGGGGACAAGGAGTACGGCTATGTCGTCGTCCGTCAGAAGACGTCAGGCACCGGGTATCATACGACGGACGCGGATGTCAGGCGCTTGTATGCGATGGTAAAGGAAAAACTATTGTCGATGAAGGGATAAGTCTCAATCCGCTGCCGCAAGCCCTGTCATTTTCGCCGAGATCTCCCATAGCTTCTTCATGCTCTCGGGATCGTGGGACGCCGGGGAGGACTGTTCTTCCCGGCATTTCACGAAATACTTTCCGCTGACGCCCTTCACCTCGTCGGAAGAGGCGAGGTAAACGCTCGTGCGCGCACCTTCCTCGACGCTGACGCCGCCCAGGCGCTGGGCGATCGAGATCCCTACGCGCAGGAAGGACCCGTTGTTCTTCCCGAAATTGGAAGCCACAAAGCCCGGGTGCAGGGCGTTGGCGGTGATTTCGGTGCTTTGGAGCCTGCGGGCCAGCTCATATGTGAAAAGGAGGTTCGCGAGCTTCGACTGGCCATACGCTTCCCACGTGCGGTAGCGCTTTCGGCCCTCCAGGTCATCGAAGTCCATGTGCGCCCTCGCGTGAGCATGAGAAGAGACGGTCACAATGCGTGAGCCAGGCCTGCGCCGGAGGGCATCGAGGAGGAGATTCGTCAGGAGGAACGGAGCGAGATGATTGAGGGCGAAGGTCATCTCGATCCCGTCAGCGGATTCCGTCCGGCGCTGAAAAACCGCTCCGGCATTGTTGACGAGGACGTCCAGTCCGCCGGCGCGGGATCCAGCCTGCTGGGCAACGGAACGCACCTGGGAAAGGACCGAAAGATCGGCGATGATGAGCTCGACCGCCGCGCTTCCCGCCTGCGCCAGGATCCACTCCCGCGTTTCTTCAGCCTTGCCGCGATCGCGGGCAACCAGGAGAATCCGTGCTCCCGCGGCGGCGAGCTCCCGCGCGGTGACGCGCCCGATCCCGGCAGTGGCCCCTGTGATCAGTGCTGTTTTCCCCGTCATGTTTCCATTCTTCACGTGAGTGTCCCTCCCGGCGGCATCGGCCGCGACTGCTCCTAACATACTCACGGCCGACTGATACAGGCCATGGCGAGCAGTCACCGGGGCGTGGCCTAGAAGCCGGCGTAATCGTCCACGTTTTCCCGGGTCACGATCAACGGCCGGTCGTACACGAGCGTGTTTCCCTTGAACGCGAACGGTGTGCCGAGTTCGGGAATGTCCAGGTCGGGGCCGATCATGCTTCGCTTGCCCTCGAGGACGAGCTTCGCCAGGTAGACCATGGCGTAGCCTGCCTCGGCGGGGTCCCAGAGAATGCAGGCGCTGAGGGAGCCGTCCTTGAGGTACGGGGAGGCCTGGCTCGGCGCGGTGGTCCCTATGACCGTGACTCTGCCGATCAGCCCCGTCTCTCGCACTGCCTGGGCCGCGCCCGGTCCGCCCTGACTGCCGAATGCCAGGACCGCCTTCAGCTCCGGGTGCGCCGCAATCAGCTCGAGGGAGATCGTGCGGGCCAGGGCCTGATCCCCGGAAACGGGAAAGCGATATCCGATCAATTCGAGTCGCGGATATTTCTGCCTGGCCAGAGCGATCGCCGCGTCGGCTCGGATGTTGTGATCGGCCCGAGTGAACGATCCAACATAGACGACGTACTCACCAACGGGTGATCCCATCGCCGTGACCATTTCCTCCAGCGCTCTTTCGCCGAACTCCCGGGAATCCGTCATCTCGACATCGAAATCCGCATTCATCTGGCCGGGCGACAGGTGGGTAATGATTGCGATCTTCCGGGACTGGGCCCGTCCAAGAGCCGGCTCTATCATCTTCGCGTCATCAGGAACCACAAGGATGGCGTTGGCCCCCCGGCTGGTCGCATTGTCGATGCTGCTGAGCTGATGCTGCGCCTCATCAGAAGCCGACGGAGTCTGCTGGATGACATCGATGCTGAAGTCGGCGGCGGCCTTCTTCAGGCCTGTCTCCAATCTGTTGAGCCAGGGACCTTTGAATTTCGGAATCGAGATCATCGTCGGTCTGACTTCTGATTCCTTCTGGCCGCCGGCGAACAGCGCCGCCGTTTCGAAAACGAGCAGGAGGGCGATGAAAGCTGTGCTGACTCTCAACGGCGGCTACTCGCGCAACGCGGCCTGCAGGGCGTCGATGAGCTGCCGGATGATCTGCCGGGGCACCCGGTCGAGCCGGCCCTCCACTGGATCGCGAGCTTTCTCATCGTCTGTGCCTCCTTGCGGGAGATAGTATCCGCTATTGACGCTCGGCGGCAATCGTCCTTACTATCAAAGGAAATACACGATACTCCGCACTTTTCACGCGACCAGCAAGGAAGACCATGGCGAAAACCGCAATCAAATACGACGAGAAATCGATTCAAACCCTCGACGCGCTGGAGCACATCCGCCTGCGCACGGGCATGTACATCGGCCGGCTGGGGGACGGCTCCAATCCCATGGACGGCATCTACATACTGTTGAAGGAAATCATCGACAACAGCGTGGATGAGTTCATCATGGGGCAGGGAAAGGTCATCGAGATCGTCCGCAGGAAAGCCTCAGTCAGCGTCCGCGACTACGGACGGGGCATTCCCCTGGGCAAAGTCATCGACTGCGTCAGCAAGGTGAACACGGGAGGCAAGTTCAACGACGACGTGTTCCAGTTCTCCGTGGGGCTGAACGGCGTCGGCACCAAGGCGGTGAACGCCCTGTCCTCGGATTTCGAGGTGGCGAGCTTCCGGGACAAGAAGTTCCTGCAGGCCATTTTCCATGAGGGCAAGCTCGTCAGTCAGAAGGAAGGCAAGGACGCGAAGGCGAAGACAGGCACTTTCGTGCGCTTTACGCCGGATCCCAAGATCTTCGCCACCTACGAGTGGGACGACGAGTTCATCCTGAAGAGGCTGCGCTACTACAGCTATCTCAATTCGGGGCTGCGCTTCCAGTACAACGGCCACACGGTCACCAGCCAGGAGGGCTTGCGCGATCTCCTGGAAGAAGAGATCGGCGATGAGGAGAAGCACTATGAGATAGCCCACCACAAAGGGCCCCGGCTCGAGTTCGCTTTCACGCATACGGCCAACTTCGGCGAAAGCTACTTCAGCTTCGTGAACGGGCAGTACACCGTTGACGGCGGCACACACCAGACGGCCTTCCGCCTTGGCGTCCTGAAAGCCATCGACGAGTACGCGGGAATCAACTTTTCGGCGGAGGACGTGCGCGAGGGGATGATCGGGGCCGTGGCAATCAAGCTGAAAGACCCCGTATTTGAGAGCCAGACCAAGCACAAGCTGGGGAACAACGAGATCCGAGCCTGGGTTGCCGAGGAGGTGAAGAAGGAAACCCTCACGTGGCTGCACAGGAATGAGGCGGAGGCAAAGAAGCTCGTGGAAAAGATCAAGGCCAACGAGCGCATCAGGAAGGAGCTGTCGAGCATCAAGAAGCAGGCGCGCGAGATGGCCCGCAAGGTCGAGCTGCACATCCCCAAGCTGACGGACTGCCGGATCCACTTCGACGATGAGAAGGAAAAGAGGCGGGAGGAGTCGAGCATTTTCCTCACGGAGGGTGACTCGGCCGGCGGGCCCATGATCCAGGCCCGGGACGTGCACACGCAGGCCATTTTCTCCCTCAAGGGAAAGCCTCTGAATGTGTTCGGGCTCAAGCGCGACACGATGTACAAAAACGAGGAGCTGTACAACATCATGCGCGCGCTGGGAATCGAGGACGGCCTGGACGGCCTGCGCTACAACAAGGTGATCGTGGCCACGGACGCCGACGTGGACGGCATGCACATCCGCAATCTCCTCCTCACCTTCTTCCTGCATTACTTCGAGCAGCTGGTCCTGCAGGGCCACCTCTATATCCTGGAGACGCCGCTCTTCCGGGTGCGCACGAAGGACGAAACGGTCTACTGCTACAGCGAGGCCGAGCGTGACGCGGCCATGAAGCGCCTGAAGGGGACAGAGGTCACCCGTTTCAAGGGCCTCGGCGAGATCTCGCCGAAGGAGTTCAAGCAGTTCATGTCTGACGACATGCGCCTCACTCCGGTACAGGTGCCTTCCATGGCGGGCGTGCATCGCACGCTGGAGTTCCTCATGGGCAAGAATACCCCCGAACGCAAGAAGTTCATCGTCAACAACCTGCGCGCCGAGGTCCTGGAGGGAGCATGAGCCCGCAGAGCCAGCTCAAGCCCCTGATGGAGGGGTACTTCCTCGACTACGCCAGCTACGTGATCATGGACCGCGCCATCCCGGACCTGCGCGACGGCTGCAAGCCCGTGCAGCGGCGGATCCTCCACACCCTCTTCGAAATGAACGACGGCAAGTTCCACAAGGTAGCCAACGTCATCGGGGAGGCGATGAAGCTGCATCCCCACGGCGATGCGTCCATCGGGGACGCCCTCGTGGTGCTGTCCAACAAGGAATACTTCATCGACAAGCAGGGGAACTTCGGCAATATCTTCACCGGCCACCCCGCCGCCGCGGCCCGGTACATCGAGTGCCGGCTCACGCCGCTCGCGCTGGAGACTCTCTTCAACCCTGCTCTCACCGAGTACATCCCCAGCTACGACGGCCGGCGCAGGGAGCCGAAGGAGCTGCCGGCTAAAGTGCCGGTCCTGCTCATGCTGGGCGCGGAAGGGATCGCTGTCGGCATGGCCACCACGATCCTTCCCCACAATTTCCCCGAGCTGCTCGACGCCCTTGTCTCCATCCTCACGGGAGAGAAGATAGCCCTGTACCCGGACTTTCCGCAGGGCGGTCTCATGGACGTGAGCGAGTATTCCGACGGCGTCGGCAAGGTGAAGGTCCGGGCGCTCATCGAGAAGGTCAGCGGCGTTCAGAAGCTCGTGATTCGCGAGGTCCCTTTCACCACCACGACAACAAGCCTCATCGCTTCCATCGAGTCAGCGGTCCAGAAAGGAAAGGTGAGCGTCTCGAAGATCAGCGATTTCACGAGCGACCACGTGGAGATCGAGCTTGCCCTGTCCCGCGGGGCCGAGCCGGAGAAGGTGATCGACCAGCTGTACGCCAACACGGACTGCGAGGTGGCCATCAGCTCCAACATGGTGGTCATCAGGAACGAGCGGCCCGTGGAGCTCGGGGTCTCGGACTACCTCAAGGAGTTCTCCCTTCTGCTGAAAAAACAGGTCAAGGCAGAGCTTGAGCACGAGCTTGCCCGGCTGGAGGACCGCAGGCACTGGCTGACCCTGGAACGCATCTTCATAGAGAACCGCGTCTACAAGCGCTTGGAGAAGGCGGCCACGGAGGAGGCGATTCGCCGGGAGGTGTACGCCGGCATGAAGCCCTTCTCGAAACAGTTCGTGCGGGCGATGACGGATGACGACGTGCAGCGCCTGCTTGACCTGAGGATCCGTCGCATCAGCGCATACGACCTGAAAAAGAACCGCGGGGAAATCGATGACATCGTGGCATCGCTGCGACAGGTCAACCGCAAGCTCAAGAATCTCACCCGGACGGTGGTCGAGTGGCTGACCGGACTCCGGGAGAAGTATGGGGAGCAGTTCCCCCGGCGCACGGAGATCGCAACCTTTCACGAAGTGGACAAGGTCGCCGTGGCAAAGGCAAACATCCGTCTGAGCTACGATCGGGAGGCGGGCTATTTCGGCAGCTCGGTGCGCGGGACAGAGTTCGTTATGACGGTCACGGAGTACGACCGGGTCCTGGCCGTGACCGCGGACGGAACATACCGGATCATGGCGCCGCCGGAAAAGGCGTGGATGCCCGGAGGGCTCTTGTACGCGGGGGTCTTCGATAAGGCGAAGGGAGCGTTCTTCACGCTCGTGTACCGCGACGCAAACGGCATAGCCTGGGGAAAGAAGGTTCACATCGAGCGGTTCATAACGAACAAGACGTACTGGCTGTCGAAGGAAGGCTCGGCCGGAATCGACTCTCTGTCCGCTGAGAAAAAAACCACCGGCACGTTGAAGCTCACCCTCGTTCCGGCCCGGCGTCAGAAAGTGAAATCGGTCACCGTGGATCTGGCTAAGATTCCTGTCTGCGGCCTGGCCGCGCGGGGGCTCAGGCTGACGACAAAGCCCGTGCAAAGCACGGAGCTTCTCAGCTCGCCGCGCGCTGCCGGCTGACAGGGTACTTCCACTACGAGCAGAAGCTGCAGATCATCTTCAGCGCGACATCGCTGACCGTGCGGACGGACGCAAGATCGACCCATTCATTGACCCCATGCAGACCCTCTCCCACCGGCCCCATGATGGCGGCGGGAATGCCAGCGGCCGAAAGAAGGGAGGAGTCCATCCACGCGCTCATCCCGCCGAGCATTGCCCTGCTCCCCGTCGCTTCCTCGAAAGCCGCGGCGAGGGCCTCAACGACGGGGGCGCGCCGCGAGATCTCCATGGGCTCCCGTGAGAAGATCGTGCGGACCTTCGCCTTGAATGCCGGGTCCATCTGAGCCATGCGGGCGAGATCATCGCGGAGCTGCGTCTCCACGAAGACTGCCTTCTCCCCGGGGATCGTTCGTCGCTCGATGGAAAGCCTGCAGGAGGCGGGATACGAGGACAATTCCTGCCCGCCGCTGATCAGGGAGGCGTGCACCGAGCCGGTTCCCAGGAGGCGGTGGGAGGGCCCGCTCGCGAGGCTCCGGCCCAGGTCTTCCAGAGCAACGAGCACCCTCCCCATCCGGGCGATCGCGTCCACTCCTGCGTCGGGCCGCGAGCCGTGGGCCGCCACGCCCTGCGTCTCGATCTCCAGCCACGCAAAGCCCTTGTGGGCGATGACGATCTGCAGGCCGGTCGGCTCGCCGACGATTGCCGCCTCCGCCTTCCAGCTCTTCACCACTGCTTCCGTTCCGGCGCTCGCATATTCCTCATCGACGACTGCCGTGAGGATCACGTCTCCACGAAGGCGACGCTCACGTGCCTCCGCTGCCGCCATCATGAAGGCGGCAAGAGCCGCCTTGGTGTCCATCGACCCTCTGCCCCACAGCCTGCCATCGCGCCGAATGGGTCGAAACGGGTTCTCCATTCCGGAAACACCGACGGTATCCATGTGCGCGTTCAGCATGAGAGACCTGCCCGCGCCCGTTCCTCGCGCAGTGGCAATGACATTCGGTCTGCCGGGAAGACCAGTTTCCTGGATGTCGACGTCCAGGCGTTTTTTCCTCGCCCACTCAGCCACGAACGCGCCGACCTCGCCTTCGCCCCGGGAGCCGGGCACCAGATCGGGATTGATGGAATCGATCGAGACGAGCGTCGCTGCCAGGTCGAAAAGCTCTTCGGCGGCGATTTCACCACGCGGCATGGCGGTCAGGATAGCAGAGCGCGCTGCCAGTCCGCAACCGGGATCGTTCCGCTTCTCCGCCGCGCGATTTTTCCCGATCTTGGTGATACGATTCTCGCAGGAGGGAGAGAAACCGTGAAAAAGCTCGTAGTCCTTGCTCTTTGCTCACTCGCGCTTTCTTCGTGCATGACCGGCCTCGCCGTTCCGAAGGATTCCATCCTGCTGGGGGAACGGACCGTCGCATTCAAAGCTGATCACGACG
>DATKLB010000297.1:0-3291 GCA_035542615.1 Spirochaetia bacterium
TCAGTTGTCGGGAACACATAGGAGCTCGTCCTGTAGACAGGCACGGCACGTGATGTGGTTGTTGGATCGACGACCTGGCCTCCATGGAGCGCCAGGGTCTCAAACCTGTAGTGATTGTTTTCGCCCATACCCTCTCCTTATCCGTAGTGACTGACGCTCCCAGCGCATCCTGAATCACTATCAAAGCTATAGTATTGGTAGTATTATTTCAAGCGAACGTTGATCTTGTCAAGACCAATATAATAGTTACTCTATAGCCTTAGTAGTGATTGGTCATTCCGACGATTTGCGCGGACTCTGCGCGGAGCCAGATGCGGGGATTTCCCGGCACGGTGTCTTTCGAGCTCACCGGCGGTCGCGCGGCCGTCGAGCGCTTTATCGGCCGGCATCGAGGATGAGCAGGATCTCGTGGAAGATGTCACCAGGAGCCTCGAGCGGCTGAGCTGACGGGGCGGGTGCGAATTGACTCCGGGCTTCTCCGGGCACTATCCTTTTTTCACGGGAAAAGCGGGGCATGCTGGTTTCCACCAGAAGCAGGTATGGCTTGAAAATCATGTACGAGCTCGCGCTGAGATACGGCGGCGAGCCGGTTTTCCTCAAGGACATAGCCCGGGCTCACGGCATCTCCGAAAAATACCTGAGCAAGCTCGTCATCCCATTGCGCGGTGTGGGCCTGGTCACTTCCTACCGTGGCGCTCACGGAGGGTATTCCCTGGCTAGGGACCCTCGAACGATCAGTCTGCGGGAGATCGTGCAGGCCCTGGAGGGGGACATCTCGGCAGCAGGAGCTCCGCGAAAGTCCCGGGAGTCTGAGGAGGGCTACCCGCACCCAGCGGACGCGGTCTGGCGAACGCTGGAAAAGACCGTGAACGATGCGCTGGAGAAGATAACCCTCGAATCCCTGATGCGGGGCGCGCGGGACGGAGTGCTCAACTACCAGATCTGATGACGGCTGGGCATTTCGATCAGAGCCGGATTTTCATCCAATCAGCAGAAGCTGTTTGAGCAACCTTTCCGTGGAAGCGAACCCGTGCTTGACCTCGCGGGGCCGGCCGTCGCGATCGAGAATGAATGTCGTTGGCATCTTTCGAGCTTGCCCAGATGGGCGGCCACGCGATATGAATAGGGCGCAAAAACGAAGGTTGGCAACAGGAGAGGCACCATGCCGGTAAGAATCCCCGACGACCTGCCTGCAAGGAAAACCCTCGCGCAGGAAAACATCTTTGTCATGACAAAAGACCGGGCGCTCCACCAGGACATCCGCCCGCTTCGCATCGCCGTGCTCAACCTCATGCCGACCAAGATCGTCACCGAGACGCAGATTCTCCGGCTCCTGGGCAACACTCCGCTGCAGGTCGACATTACGTTCATCCGCATGGAGACGCACGAGTCGAAGAACACGCCCCCGGAGCACCTCGCGGCGTTCTACGAGCCCCTGGATCGGGTGCTGCACGAGAGATTCGACGGCCTGGTGATCACCGGGGCGCCGGTGGAAACTCTCCCGTTTGAAGAGGTGGACTACTGGAGCGAGCTGGTGCAGCTCATGGACTGGAGCAAACGGAACGTCTGGTCGACGCTCCACATCTGCTGGGGAGCGCAGGCAGGCCTGTACCGTCACTTCGGAGTAAAGAAATACCCGCTGCGAGCCAAGATGTTCGGCCTGTTCCACCACAAGATCCTCGACCCGCATGAGCCGATCGTGCGCGGATTCGATGAGGGTTTCCTCGCTCCCCACTCCCGGCATACCGAGGTGAGGAAAGAAGACATCAAGGCGGTGAGGGAGCTCAAGCTCCTGGCGATCTCCGACGAGGCGGGAGTCTACATGGCCTCATCAAAGGATGGTCGGATGGTCTTTGTAACGGGCCACCCGGAATACGACAGACATACCCTGAAAGCCGAATACGACCGCGACGTTGCCAAAGGGCTGCCCATTTCCATTCCCGTGAACTACTTCCCCGGCAACGACCCGAAGTGTGAGCCGTTGTTGACCTGGAGGTCTCACGCCCATCTGCTGTACGCGAACTGGCTCAATTACTACGTCTACCAGGCAACGCCGTTCGATCTCGATCGGCTGCCCGCGACGGACACGCCCTTCCAGGACGAGTGAGGAAGGCGCCGTTCAACGGCGGGACAGGATCCGATCGACAAGACCCTGCGGCATGAGGTCCAGGACAGCAGCCGCCCCTGACATGTAACCCGCGCGATACACACGCTTCGGCCGGGGAGAGCAAAGCGCTTCAAGAACCTTGTCCGCGATAACGGCAGGGTCGCTCCTGCGGCGGTCGAACGCAGCGAGCTCACGCTTTTCTTTCTCTGTTGATTCAGCATACAGCGCCCGCCGGTCCTCCGGCCAGCTTTCCATAGCGATGTCGAGCTCGCGCGCGTTCTTCTCCGGCGCAGCCGTATCGATGCCGCCGCAGCGCACGAAGATGCTCTGTATTCTCCATGGTTTGAGCTCCAGGCCGAACGTCCGCGCGATGCAGTTGGCAGCGAAATCGCAGGCGTGAATGCTCGCGACGAAGGGAACCGGGATGAGGGCAGGAGTGGCGATCCACAGGAGGCGGCCATGCGCTCTTCGCAGCGAAGGGAGCAGGGCCTGGACAAGAGCCACGGGGCCGAGCAGCCGGGCCTCGAGCTCTCCTCGAAAAGACTCGAGGTCAAGAAGCTCAAGAGGGGCCACTGATCCAGCGCCCGCGTTGTTGACGATCGCGTAGAGTCCCGGCTGGCCCCGAGAAGCGAGCTCTCCTTCGATTTTGGCGACCAGCGGCCCGATATCCTCCAGCCTGCGCAGATCCAGAGGAAATGCCGGAACGAGTCCCGGCTTGCCGAGAGACTCCAGATCGTCACGGTCAGCCTCGCGACGGACCGAGGCGAAGACCGTGAAACCATGATCGGCGAGATGGAGCGCTGCTTCGCGCCCGATTCCGGATGAGCAGCCTGTAACAAGAACTCCGCGCCCCTTCCCCGCCTGGGCTGCATCCGTACGGTTCATCCCTAGCCTCCTTTTTCCCTGTCGAACCGATCCAAAACCTATCATCCAGCGTCGCCGGTGTCAATCACATGATTTAATCGCGTGATTGGATCATGAAGTGGTCGCCGAAGATGTCGCGTCGAAACGGGCATGACTGAGAGAACGCTGCGCACTCAGAAAAAGACATTCGCGCTCATCACAGGGGCCGCGGGGGGCTTAGGGAGCGCGTTTGCGCTCCACGCGGCGAGAAGAGGCCGGGGTCTGATCCTGGTAGACCTGCCGGGAAGCGGCGTGCGGGAAATCGCGGAGAGGCTGGCCAG
>DATKLB010000298.1:0-6308 GCA_035542615.1 Spirochaetia bacterium
AGCCGTACAGGGTGATCAGAAGGGACGAGATTTTCAAGAGCGATTGTGTAGAACAACTTCCATTCGCGTCGCTTTTTCCCTTGCAAGACTCATCAATGTATTCCTCATTGCTCTCATCAGCCGCAAACTGATATCGCGAGGCCAGAAGACACCTCGGGAGAGCGACGCGACGGCTGATTTCAGACTAACCCTGAGAGAATCGGAGATCCTTCCGTTTCTCCTGGAAGGCGCTTCAAACGAAGAGATCGGCGGGAAGCTCCATATCTCGCCTCATACCGTCAAGAATCACATCACGGACATATTCCGCAAAACAGGCGCCGAAAGCCGCTTCGATCTGCTCAAGACCTACAAGCGCATGAACTAGTGACAGGGCAATCCCGCGGAAGTGGTATACTCCCTCTCGTCATGCGGGAAGAGGTCTGCAGGCTCCTGGGCGCCCCGGCGTTCATCCTCCCTTACTTCCACGTCTTCGCGACGGCGGAGGAAATGCGCGTGGTCGCCGCGGTCGGCGCCGACCCACGGGACGCCTCCGCGGTCGCCGCGCTGCTGGGAGGGACAGACGATGAGGTCCAGGCTCTCCTTCGACAGGCATACCGACACTGGCTGCTCAATCGCGAGATGAGGGACGGGGCAGCGCGATACTGCATCGGCCGCTTCTATGATGTGTTGAACTGGTTCTGCCTGTTCGGCAACTATCACGTTCTGCCTGCCCGGATCAGGGAGGAGCTGGACCAGTGGTGCTTCGAGGAGTACCTGCGCAAAAACGACTATTTCCGGAAAGTGATGGAGTCTCCTCCCGAGTACGCTGACTGCCACAACGAGTGGATCCTGCAGCTTTCCGAGGCAGAGGAGATGATCGACGCCGCGTCCGCCATCAGGCTGCGCCCCTGTGACTGCAAGATGCTGGCGGACAGGTGCGACCATTCACGCGACATCTGTCTGGTGCTCGACAAGGAACGGGTCTCTGACCGGACGGACGGGAGGGATCTGTCACCGGACCAGGCCAAGAGCCTCCTCCGCGCGCTGGACAAGGAGGGGCTCATCCGCACCGGCGGCCCCCCCGACTGGAAGACACGCGGACCGTCTGTGATCTGCAATTGCTGCACGTGCTGCTGCTATCCTTTCCGCGCCGCCGAACGCCTGGGCACAAAAGGAAGATGGCCGAAGTCACGATTCGTTGCCCGGCACGAGGCAGTGGCGTGCGCGGGATGTCTTCGGTGCGTGAGCCGCTGCCCCTTTCACGCCTTCACGGCGGGAGCGGGAGATGGTGCCCGTGCCGCGCGTCCGCGCGTGATTCTCAATCCTGAGCTGTGCTGGGGATGCGGGCTGTGCGTGAGCGCATGTCCCTCCCACGCACTACATCTCGACCCCATCGTGGCGTAGCGCCGGCGCTGGCGGCACTTCCCTTTGTCTGCTTCCCGTGCTGTTCACGCGAGCTCGATGCGGTCGCGTCCTTCGCGTTTGGCTCTCAGGAGAGCGGCGTCGGCGGCTTTCATCAACGCGCTCACCGAGGTTGCGTTGTCGGGGCAGGCGGCCACACCCTGGCTCAGGGAGACGCGAAAGGGTTCCTGGCCGCTCGGTGCAATGGGATCTATTGTGGCGACGCGTTCCGCAAAGGTGGCAGCGACCGACCGGCCTTCCGCGGTATCGGCGTCGGGAAGGAAGATTGCAAACTCGTCGCCGGCCAGTCTCGATGCGATTCCTCCGTCCGGCACCGCGGCCCAGATGAAGGAACCAAGTCTTGCCAGGATGCGGTCCGCCTCCACCGCGCCGACCCTCGCGTTGAGCTGCCGAAACCTGTCCACGTCGATCATGATGAGGGCGCAAGGACGCGCCCTGGCTCTGCGGAAGAACTGGTCCATGCTCTCTTCCAGGTATCGACGGTTGAAGAGAGCGGTCAGCGGGTCGTAGATTGACCGGAGGCGGGCCTTTTCACCCACCTGCACCAGTCCATCAAGGACGTTGTTCGCTCCGGCCAGGGAGGCGATGGAGGCCCGGATCATCGCCTTGAGGAGCTTCACACCGACGACGGGGTGTTCCCAGATGATCTCGAAGAAGTCGACTGCGTCGAGGATGTAGATGATGGAGTGGCTCACGGCGGCGTATGTGAACTGGCTCGGGCGGTCCTCCACGAGTGAAAACTCCCCCACGCAGCCCCCGGCCCTGACTTCGAAGGCAAACTCTCCCTCCGCCTCTTCCAGATTTCCACGAATGAGACCTTCGACCACCACGAAAAGGCCGGGGGGCCGCTCTCCAGCTCGCAGGCACACCGCGCCCGGCGCCACCTGGATCTCGCGCATTGGCGCGGCGATTGCCTCCCGTTCGAGCTGGCTGAGCACGGCAAAAAGAGGCAGGGACGACAGCCGTGACGGATCAGCGGCCACGGTGGCCTCTCCCTTCCCGGTAGAAACGGGCAATCGCGTCCGCAAGCGTTTCCTTGAGCCCCGCGAGATCGTTCCCGTCTTCCGGGTAGAGCGCAAGGACGCCGACAAAGGGAGTCCGGAACGGCGGGTCCGGGGGAGATTGGTATAGATCAAGATTCTCAAGCTGCTGGCGGATGAGATGCAGGCAGGCCTCGGCCTCGGCGCGGTCGATATCCGGAAGCAGCAGGGCGGTTTCGTTGGAACGAAACCTGTAGGCGGTTCCGCGTTTGCTCTTGCGCACATAGACACGAAGGGTGTTCGCTATGGCCGACATCGCGGCGTCTCCTGCATCGTGCCCGTACCGGTCGTTCAGCTCCTTGAGCCGGAGGGGCTTCAGCATCAGCAAAGCCGCCCTTTTCCCTCTCGCGGCAGAGGCCGTTTCCGCGAAGCAGTCCGCGTTGTAGAGGCCCGTGGAAGGATCGGTCTGCGTGATGCGGCGGAATCGCTGGACCCACGGGGCATTCTCCACGATAAGGGACCGTACGGTGGCCAGCCTCGCCGAAAGCATCGCATAGCAGCGCAGGTAGATCCTTGAGGCCACGTCCGGCCTGTCGATCTCCAGAGAATCAAGGGACGCAGGCGGGGCGGGGAATATTATCAGCTCTGAATCGAGGGTCGCCACGGCGTCTGCACTCCGGGCGCTGCCTGAGACCATGTCAAAATCGCCGATCGATTCACCGGAACCGTACTGCGCGAGCTCGATTCTTCCGCCGTCTTCATTCTCCCGGGTCAACGTGATTCGACCGGATCGAACGATCCACAGGTTGTCAGATGGCTCACCACGGCGAAAGAGGGCTTGGCCAGCGGGCAGGTGAACAGCGCCAAGTCTCGAGGCCAGGTAGAGGAGATCATCATCGAGCAGCGCTGAGAAAAGCTCGGAGCTTCCGAGCAGGCGTTTCAGCTCTCGGTCAGGCTCGGCTTCTGAGACACGATACGCCACATCACTCCCTGCCACCAATTTCGAAAAATCGGCGTGTTCGCGCCGCGCGGAATACTGAAGATACAGCGTATCATGCAACGTCGGCGCTTTCAACGATGCGTACGGACCCGAACCGTTTGCCGGCATTGTGGGGCGCGCCAGCCTGGGATATACTTGAAGCGGATGCATTGCGGTTCGCGGGGGGGCCATGATGAGTATCGGTAGATGGATGTTCCGCGCCATTCTTGTCATCGGAGTCGCCACGATTTCGGCTTGCCCGCTTCCGTTCACGTACAGCGGCGCGGGCCCTGCCGCCGGCCATGAGACCGATCCGAGCAGTCCGCACATCACCAAACCCGTCGTACTTGCCTACTCTGAACAGGGCGGCACGTCCGGCACCATCCCAAACGGGGGCAGCTTTGCGTCGACGCGCAAGACTACGATAATGCTCTCCACGGAAACCGAGCACGCTGTTATCTACTACACGAGCAACGGGTCCCCGCTCACGACACTGACGTCGGCGAGCACGATGGACGAGTCGAGCGGCACAATCACGCTCGAGCCTTCCACCGCGCCTCAGACGCTGGACATCTACGCCATGGCAATAGGGCCGTCGATGCTGCCCAGCACGGTTGTCCACGCCGTGGTGAGCGTAAGTTTTTACAAGCACATAGAAAAAACAGCAGGGACAGGAATACGGGACAACGGCGTAGACCCCGTTATGCTTCTGACGTTCCTGGCCGTCAAGGCCGGGACAGAAGACCGGTCCGCGCTGGAGTACAACCTGACCGGGCTTTCGTACCCGGTGAGCAGTGCAACCCTCGACATCTACATCAGCAACCTCGATCCGGGTGTCCCCGACGGTGTGATGGATTTCTACACCTATGCGGGAGACGGCGTCATCGTTACATCGGAGTTTTCGGCAGGCAGTCTCTACACGCAGGTCACCAGCACGGGCGACAGTTTTTCGCATGTGGACTTCACGGCCGCCGTAAACGCGGCGCTCCAGAATGGCTGGACCTACCTGGGTGTGCGGATTTCGACCGCGACAGCCGACCGCTATTGGATAGGTGGTTCGATCGTGGGACTTCCCGAACCGATTCTCACGGTTGTCCAGTAGATTTGTGATAGGACCCTGCACGCAGAAGGTGGGAGTGCCGTCCACTTCGGCATGGGTCACCGCTTGCCATCGGTATCTGCGCACTGACAGCCCGACACCCAACGGGCCTGCGATTCCAAGCCGGGGGAGGCTCAGTCGGTTTTTGGCCGCATCCCTGCGTCGGTCACAATCGAGACCCCGGATTGCCGAAAGGCGTTGGAAGAGCTGAAGTCACGCGGTGTGAAAGATCGCCTCATCAAGGGCCCGGGGAGCGCGTCCACGTCAGAGAAATCCCGTTGGCCCCTCGCCGACATTGCGGAAATCGACAGATTTGGAAGTGGCTTTCCAATTCCGTCGATTTCCCCAGGGGCGCATCACGTACAGATGATACCTGCTTCGCAGGGTTTACTCTTCGGCCGGAATCGTATATGCTCTGTGTTGTCAATCGGACCTTTCCGATTCTACCAATGAGGAACATCCGACCGGTCAGAGGCTTCCTTTGGAGATCCTGGCATGTTCGCTCCTGAGACGGTACGAAACGAAGGGCGAGAATGCACACGACTCCAAGGAGGAGCACATGAACAAGAAACTGTACGTCGGCGGGCTCGCGTATTCGGTGACGGATTCGCAGCTGCGGCAGCTGTTCGCGAGCCACGGAAACGTGGAATCAGCCAAGGTCATCACTGACCGGGAAACCAGCCGCTCACGAGGATTCGGATTCGTCGAGATGGGGACGCAGGAAGAGGCTGAGAAGGCAATTGCCGCGCTCAACGGCACGCAGCTGGAAGGCAGGAACCTCACCGTGAACATGTCGAAGCCTCGTGAGGAATCCCGGGGCGGCGGTGGATATAACCGCGACCGTTACTAGTCTGCGCGGGAAAAGCCGAATTCCATGATGAAAAGGGGGGCCGGTCGGCCCCCTTTTTCATTTCATGCCTGCGACGCGCGTCATGATCGGGATGCGCAGCTCTCCACTTTCAACCGGGGAAGGCGACGGCCCAGGGCACGCTCGATGGCGCTGAAGCTCCTCTCTTCCTCCGGAGACACCAGGGTATAGGCATCGCCCTTCAGCTGGGCGCGCGCCGTGCGGCCGACCCTGTGGATGTAGTCCTCAGGCTGGTTCGGCACGTCGAAGTTGACCACGGAGCCCAAGGCTTCGACGTCAATGCCGCGCGCGGCGATGTCGGTCGCCACCAGGACCTGGAACCTGCCCTGTTTGAACCCGGCGAGCGCGGCAGTCCGCTGAGATTGGCTTCGGTTGCCGTGGATTCTCGCGCAGGGAACGCCGTTCTTGTCGAGGAAGTCGGCGAGCCGGTTTGCCCTGCCCTTGGTGCGCGTGAACACCAGGACGCTCCCCGAGATCGCTTTTCCCAGCAGCTTGAGGAAGAGCTGGGACTTGGCCTGGGCAGGAACAGCAAACGCTGAATGCGTGATCCCGTGAGCCGCGGCCAGCTTTCTGTCAATGTTCAGCCGCACCGGGCCCTGCAGCATTTCCCGGGAAACCGCGACAACGGCAGGCGGGAGAGTGGCGGAAAAGAAGAAAGTCTGCCTGTTCTTCGGGACGCGCGCCAGGACACGATTGACGTCGGGAAGGAACCCCATGTCGAGCATCCTGTCCGCCTCGTCAAGCACCAGGAACTCGATGGAAGACAGGTCGGCGTAGCGGTTGCGCATGTGGTCCAGCAGCCTGCCCGGACACGCTGCAACCAGGTCCACGCCTTTCCGGAATGCGCGTTCCTGCGAACCCATGGCAACGCCGCCGTGCACCGCTGCGCACGTCAGGCGTGTGCCGCGCGCCAGCAGCTGAAAATGCTCCACGATCTGCGCGGCAAGCTCCCGCGTCGGGGCAATCACGAGCGCCCGGGTT